>DATMXV010000042.1:0-11733 GCA_035561335.1 Desulfitobacteriaceae bacterium | reverse complement strand
GTTTTATATCTTTAACCCGGCAGTTTTTGTTAACTCCGCTGTTTGGGGACAAGTAGATTCCTTTTTCACCTTGATCCTGATCGCCGGAATTATCTTGCTGACAAAGCAAAGAATCTTTCTTTCAGCAGTTTTTTTTACCGCAGCCGTATTAATGAAACCCCAGGGAATCATTTTTCTTCCCGTCCTCTTTTTTGAACTGGTCCGCCAAAAAAACATCGTAAATATTATAAAAGTTGGAATTATTGCTGCAGTCACAGCGCTTGTTATAATCCTGCCGTTTTCCTCAAATCTGAATGTCCTGTGGATCTTTAAACTCTTTTCCAGTACCTTGTCGGAATACGCTTATGCTTCAGTTAATGCCTTTAACTTTTTCTATTTACTGGGAGCAAATTATACTGAAGATTCAGGAACTCTTTTCTTGTTCAGTTATCACATCTGGGGCCTGATTTTCATTGTCGTAATCACAGCCTTTTCCTGGTTTATTTATGCCAAAGGAAACAGCAGCGCTTTTGCTTCCGCAACTGCCCTGCTGTTGATTAGCGGTGTCTTTATCTTTTCTGCCAGAATGCATGAACGGTATTTATTTCCCGCTCTGGCTTTATCAATTCTGGCCTATATTTACTTGAGAAATAGAAAGTTGCTTTTCTTAGCTGCAGGATTCAGTCTTACTGCTTTCAGCAACACGTATTATATTCTTTTGGCCGGCGGCAGGAGTGCTGCTCCGGTAATTTATCCCTTTATCCCGGAAATAACTTCAATCTTAAATATTTTATTGTATCTTTTCCTCAGCAAAACCATGTTTGATATTGCCGTTAAGAAAATTGATTCTGCTGCAGAAACTCCATAACTAAAATTTATTTTCTAAACTTTTTCCGGAGAACTTTTTTCCCGGGCACCGGCATTTTCCCGGGTACCGGCAGCCTGGGTCGGGGTTAAATCCTGCGACCGGGCCTGACCTGCCACCGGATTCAGCTCACTAACCACCTGCTGGACAGCTTCCGTAAACTTTTCCAGAATATCCTGGGTAAACTCCTGCATTCTCAATGATTGTTCCACTTCGGTTTTTTCATTTGTGATGTCCCGGATAGTACCTGCTACCCGTAAGGGCACTCCTTTATTATTCCGGATTGTCGCCCCTGAGGCATGAAACCATCTGTAGTCGCCGTTTTTCAGGCGCAGCCGGTAGTCGAGGGAATAAGGGATCCGGCCGGTATAATCAGTGATATGTTCTTCAAAGGCATGCAAAACCCGGTCTTTATCCTCAGAATGCAGTTTCTCACTCCAACTGCTAAGGATATTGGGAAAATCGTGTTCATCATAATATCCCAGGAGTTTCCGGAATTGCGGCGACCACCAAAATTCATTTTGGGGATTGAGAGGATCATCGGAATTAACTTTCATATCCCAGGGACCTTCCGTAAGGGCATAATTTATTAACTCGAAACGTTCCAGTAAATAATTATGCTCCTGTTCTTTAAGTTTTTTATCATGGATATCAAATAAAGCCCCGGCAACCCTTAAGGGCACCCCGTTTTTATCCCGGATTGTCGTCCCGGTGGCCCTGAACCAGCGGTATTCACCGCTCTTTAACTGCAGCTGGTATTCCACGTCATAAGGTGTCCGTCCGGAATAATCCGTCATATGATCAGAAAAAGCTTTCAATACCCATTCCTTATCATTGGGGTGAAGCCGGGAAGCCCAGCTGTTTAAGATATTCGGAAAATCCTTTTCATCTTGATAACCAAGCATTTGGCGCAGCTTATCATCCCAGATAAACTCGTTGTTGGGATTTATCGGATCAACGGGAACAACGTTCATATCCCATAAACCAACCTGAATAGCTTTGGTAACAAGTTCATGGCGAATCAGTAAATGTTGGGAACCTTCTTTCTCGAACTGAAGTTCATGTTCTTTAAGTTTTTTATCATGAATATCAAACAAAGCCCCGGCAACCCTTAAGGGCACCCCGTCTTTATCCCGGATTGTCGTCCCGGTGGCCCTGAACCAGCGGTATTCACCGCTCTTTAACTGCAGCTGATATTCCACATCATAGGGTGTGTTTCCGGAATAATCCGTCATATGATCAGAAAAAGCTTTCAATACCCATTCCTTATCATTGGGGTGAAGCCGGGAAGCCCAACTGTCCAGGATATTAGGAAAATCCTCTTCATCCTTGTAGCCGAGCATTTGGCGAAACTTATCATCCCAGATAAACTCGTTGTTGGGATTTATCGGATCAACGGGAACAACGTTCATATCCCATAAACCGACTTCAATTGCTTTGGTGACCAGTTCATGGCGGATCAAGAGATCTTGAGAATACTTCTTTTCAGACTGAAGCTCTTCCTGCTCCAGTTTTTTACTATGAATGTCAAATAAAGCGCCGGCAACTCTTAAAGGGACTCCTTCCCTGTCCCGGATTGTCGTCCCGGTAGCCCTGAACCAGCGGTATTCCCCGCTCTTCAACTGCAGCTGGTATTCCAAGTCATAGGGTGTGTTCCCGGAATAATCCGTCATATGGTCATGGAAGGCCTGCAATACCCATTCCTTATCATCGGGGTGAAGCCGGGAAGCCCAACTGTCTAAAACATTGGGAAAATCCTCTTTATCTGTAAAACCGAGCATATTCCGGAATTCATCACTCCAGATAAACTCATTTTGAGCATTAACAGGATCACCGGCAATCACATTCATATCCCATAAACCAACTTTAATCGCTTTGGTAACAAGCTCATAGCGGATCAGGACATCTTGAGAACTTTTTCTGACAAGGTCTAAAGCAGTATTAATATTTTGGGCGATTTCTCTGTGAATTTGGGAATCTTCCACGGGAACAAACGCTGCGTCAGGATCATTAACGCTTAATTGCTTGATAAGTTTCCGGCTTTCTTCCAGTAAGGAATTAATCAGTTTTTCTTGATATTTAAGCTTAAACATCACCAACGTTTTTAACGGCACCTTTCATCCCTCCATATTAATAGATTAGCCTCAGATTAGCTTCGGTTTTCAGACTCAACCCCTTGCCATAACTATAAAATCAGCCTTACATCATGATCTTTACCATCATCTGTTAAAGTAATAAAAGGCTCAGTAATAATCCCTAAATCTTCACCATCCAACTCCAGTTTAACACCCCCGGTATTTTTATGCTCGGGGTTTTGGACGTTAATTTGGTAGGCTGTCCCACCATATTTATAGGTGAACGTATATTTTTCCCAATCCTTCGGAATACAAGGTTTCAAATACAAGCACCGGCCCCGGCGCTGCACTCCCAGAATCCATTCCAGACCGGCCTGGTACATCCAAGCGGCTGCTCCAGTATACCACGTCCAGCCCCCCCGTCCCGGATTGAGTTGATTGGTATAGACATCGGCTGCCATTACATAGGGCTCCACTTTGTAACGCTGGACATCTCTTGGGGTCAGAGTGTGATTGATAGGATTGATCATTTGGAAAAGTTCCCAGGCCTTTTCCCCTTCGCCTAATTTAGCCCAGGCAATAATACACCAAACAGCCCCGTGTGTATACTGGCCCCCATTTTCCCTTATTCCCTCAGGGTATCCCTGAATATAACCCGGACTGGGTTCAGTATTTTTAAACGGCGGTGATAACAGACTCAATAATGAATACTCATGCGAAACCAGTTCCCGGTCAACAGTCTGCATCGCTTTAACCGCCCTTTCCCCGGGGGCCGCTCCGGATATCACTGCCCAAGCTTGGGCGATGGCATCTACCTGACATTCCTGATTTTGGATTGAGCCCAGCGGTTCTCCACTATCAAAATAAGCCCTGCGGTACCACTGCCCGTCCCAAGCCTGCTCATTTAAATTAGCCTCTAACGTTTTTGCCGTCCGGCGATAGCGCTCCGCGATCCCGGTTGCCTGCCTGCGTTCACAAATCCCGGCAAACCCTTTAAGGACAGTCAATAAAAACCAGCCTAGCCAAACACTTTCTCCTTTCCCCTCCCGGCCAACACGATTCATCCCGTCAT
This sequence comes from Desulfitobacteriaceae bacterium, assembly GCA_035561335.1. GTDB lineage: Bacteria > Bacillota > Desulfitobacteriia > Desulfitobacteriales > Desulfitobacteriaceae > UBA2264. Next base: position 7,742 of record DATMXV010000042.1, on the reverse strand, counting down.
TCCAATCCCCCGTTCCCATTAAAGGCAAACCGTGTTTCCCAAAATGTAAAGAACGTTCGATGGCACGCAGGCAATGTTCAAATAACGACCCTTGCTCTTCGGAAACCTTGATTTCGGAATAACGCTCATCCTCCTGCGCTCCTAAAGGAAGGTCCTCCAAATAATTTATTTCCTGATCCAGGATCCCGTCATCCTCAGTATGTTCCAAATAGCGGATAACAGCATAGGGCAGCCATAATAAATCATCGGAGAATTTAGTCCGGATCCCGTGTTTTGTCTCATCATGCCACCAGTGCTGCACATCTCCTTCCTGGTACTGATGGGCGGCATGTAACAAAATCTGGCTTTTAACCAGTTCGGGAGAGATATGCAAAAGCGCCAGGACATCCTGGAGCTGGTCCCTGAAGCCAAAAGCTCCTCCTGCCTGATAAAAAGCGGACCTGGCCCAAACCCGGCAGCTTAACGTCTGGTAAAGCAGCCAGCCGTTGAGAAGTAAATCCATGCTCCTGTCCGGGGTATTAACCTGGACCCCGCTAATCAGCTCAGACCAAAAATCCCCAACCTCCTGTAAAGCCTTGTTTACTTCGGAAAGCTGTCTGTATTTAGCCGCTAAACTGTTAATTTCTTCATGGGACCGGCCTTGGCCCAGAAGAACCAGCACCTGCTTCTCATCTTCCGGCTCTAAGGTCAGCTTTACTTGCATGGCCCCGCATGAATTAAGCTTTACTCCGGTAGACTTGGACAGGGCCATTCTGGCAAGGGCGGCGGGCTTCTCTAAAGTTCCATAGCGGCCCAGAAATTCTATCCGGTCTCCGGTCCAGGTCCGTTCCGACTTTTCGCCCACAACTTGGATATTAAGGAAAGCCTCCCTCTCAGGAAAAACCTCCTGATAATTATTGCGCGCCGACAATACTCCGGATTCCTCGTCAATTTCCGTTACAATAAACTGCGCGTTTTCTTCCCTTTGGACCCCCAAAACCCATTCGACATAATAAGTAAGGGAGATTTGGCGTTGGGCTTTATCAAGATTTCTCAGGGAAATCCGCCAAACCTTAACCGGATCATTTAAGGGGATAAAAACTGTCCCTTCTTGAATAATTCCATGACTGTTATGCTCGAAACGGCTATACCCCCTCCCATGATAGACATCATAAGCCTCATCTTCCTGGACCGGGAAACTGCTCAATGACCAAAATTCCCCGCTTTCCTCATCCCGCAGATAGCATGCTTCTCCACCGAGATCCAGAACCGGATCATTATGCCACGGAGTAAGTTTGTTTTCCCGGCTGTTTTCCGCCCAGGTATAACCTGCTCCCGAGTCGGAAATCTGACAGCCAAAAAAAGGATTAGCTAAAACATTAGACCAGGGAGCCGGGGTTAATTTATTTTTTCTCAGGTTTACAACGTACTCTTCGCCTCCGACCACAAAGCCCCCGAAACCATTATAAAATTCGATATTCCTGGCAGTAATAACCGGACTTTGCCTTCCGCTGTCAACAGTAGGGGTTTGGGGGATTAATTCCAGCGGCAGTTGACTTTCATCTTTAGGGGTTTCCAGCTGCTTACTCAAACTTCCGCTTTCGGCGGACAGATCAAGCCGGGCCACTGTTTTAAATAAAATTTGGTCCTCAACTGGCATTATATTGGAAGAGATAATAAATACCCCGCCCGAGCGGTCAAGCAGGTCCCGGTCGGAACTGACTAACACCAGCTGCCGTAAAGCCTCGGACAGCGGCTGTTCATAACTGCCGATAAAATCGTTTAAAATTATTAAATCAATTTTTAGTCCTTTTACCCGCCAATATTCATGAGCCAGAAGCACTGATTTCACAAAATCAAGGTTTTCCAGATTGGCGATATGGATAATTACTATGGGAAGATCCCCGGAAATTCCATATTTCCATAATTCAGATTGTCCTTTGCGGTTTTGCAAAATAGCTTGGGCCCGCGCAGCCTCCAAAGGATTATAATAAAAAATCCGCGAAACCATCCACTGGTAAATATCCGCTTGTTGAGCAGTTAAGTTCAAAAACCTCAGGACAATTCTGCTTCTGGTCCAAGCCAGATTAAACGTTCTTTCAACCTGATGCGAGGAAGAAAGACTTTGCACCATATTCAGGGCCTGTTCCCTTGTTTCTGTAATCCCGGTTATAAAGGTTACCCGCACAGTACCGCCGGGGGGAACCTCTACCCTTCTCCTTAAAGAAAGAATCGGGTCCAGGACCGCGCCGATTGTCCCGGAAAGACGTTGATTCTTGGCAACAGCCTGCGGGCAGTCATAACGGTAACCCCGGCCCAGAAAACGCGCCCGGTCTGTTTCATATTCCAAGGGGCCGATAGTTTTTCCTTCGACACTTATGGCATGAACAAGCAAAGGATAGTGTTCATCAGGCGTCCGGCTCCGTCTCTGGGCCAGTAAAGCTTCAGGCTGCGCCGAAAAATCAGTCTGCACAAAAAGCTTATTGAAGGCGGGATGCGTGACATCTGCCGCATGCGCTGCCAAAACTACTTCAAAATAACTTGTTACCTCTAACAAGTGACTTTCTTCACCAAGATTTGTCAGACTAAGCCGCCTGATTTCCGCATCCCATTCCGGAGATACCGTGATTTCCGTCATGTTAAGAATATTCCCATGGGTTCTGGTATACGTGATCTTCTCCAGATTAAAACTCATTTTCCCATCGGCAGCCCGGACCTGGCAGGGCTGATAAGTAGCGGACCAAAGTTTGTCCTCGACAATATCCCTGATGTAGATAAAGCTGCCCCAGGAATCATTGGCCGGGTCCTCACGCCAGCGGGATAATTCCAAATCCCCGCAACGGCTGAAGCCGCCGCCACTGCTGGTCAGCATTACAACATAGCGCCCGTTTGAGAGAATTCTGGCCTCAGGCGTCGGCGTATTCTCATGCCAAAAATGCTGCGCAAAATCAGTTTCTTCCCTGATTCGCGGCAGGGCTGATTTCGACCAATTCTTCCGATTGATCACCACAGGACTCTGGGGAATCTTTTCCTGCAGCAATAATTCTGTTGCCTGGATGCGCGGATCAGTATGAAAGCGCCTGCTTAGCGGAAATGCCAGGAGTAAATTAGATAAGGCCACAAAACTCATCCCCTGATGATGGGCCATATAACTTTTTACTCTGATATTCGGCCAATCCCCCGGTAAACGTTCGGGTGTAAAATCCAGGGCCTCATAAAAACCATATTTTCCCCTGGCCCTGAATCCTTCCAGGACTTTCATATTTTTTAAAGCTGCTTTATGAGATACCATAGAGGCCAAAACTGTGGCATAGGGAGCAATCACCCGGTCCTGCCCCATAATTCGTTTAAGTCCCAAATAGGGAACCCCAAAAGCCTGATATTGATAATTTGTCTGCAGATCAAAGGCGTAATAACCTGACTCTGAGATTCCCCAGGGCAATCCTTGTTTCGTAGCATAAGAAATGTGTTCCTTTACCACTACTTTATAGGTTTGATCCCAAAGGGTATCCCGGAAATTGTTCAGTAACAGTAAAGGCATGAGATATTCAAACATCGTGCCTGTCCAGGATAATAAAGCCGTCCTCCTGCCAATCCTGGTTAGCGTCCGTCCTAAGGAAAACCAATGTTCAATCGGAAGCTGCCCCAGGGCAATCCCCACAAAGCTGGACTGCCTGGCTTCAGAAGCCATCAGATCATAGTAAGAATTATCCAGCTGCAGACTGGATACATTATAACCGATTGTCATTAACCTGATTTTCTCATCGTATAGGATCCGGAAATCCGGTTCTTTGATCAACCTCTCCAGATTTTCGCCAAGTTCTTCCGCTTTTACTAAAAATTTTTCGATATTGTTTATCCCTTTTTCCAAACTTTCCTGCCAAAGTAAAGCAAAATCGCCCGGGAATTCTTCGCTGATATTTAAACAAGAGGTTGAAAGCTGCAAGATCTCCGGTAAAGTCCGGACATCCTCCCAAAGCTGCTTATCCTTGTCGTCAAGCCGGTCCAAAAGAGCAAAGACAGGCGCCATCTCAGAAAACTCTTTCAGAGCAGCTTCAATTCCCTCCCTGATAAGTTCAGGAAACTTCCCGGCTTCGGCCTTTTGCAGGAGACGGTACCAGCTCAGAAGCGTAATATTCTTTTCCAGGGTCAGATCCTCAAGTTGTTTTTGCCAATCTTTTAATTCCAAACTAATTTCATTATTATTCTCTTCTTCGTTATTTATCCGGTCCAACATTCCCAAGACTGTGGCAGAATCGATCAGGGGATTATTCCGCCATTCTTTTAGGCCCTGTTTAACGGCAATAAGATAAGAGACCATATTGCCGCTATCGACCGTTGAGACATAATGGGGCAAAAGCACCTCCAAGGTCCGGGTATCATACCAGTTATAAAAATGCCCATGCCAACGCGGCAGCTTATTCAGGGTATCCAGGGTATTTTCGAGGCGCTTAAACATTGCGCTGGTCGTTAAATAGCCTAAATCACGCGCGGCAATCACAGCCGCCATAAACAGTCCGATATTAGTCGGAGATGTGCGGTGCGCTATCCCCTTGGGCGGATCAACCTGAAGATTATCGGGAGGAAGCCAGTTATCCTCTGCCGAGACTACGGTTTCGAAGAAGCGCCAGTTATCGTAAGCCAAGGCCCTCAGGTACTTGCGGTCTTCAGAATTAATTACTTTCCTTTTAACTACCGGCTGCGGCACACTGAGCCAATAAGCCAAAAAAGGACCGCCCAGCCAAAGCAGGCCGATAACCAGGCTTGGTCTGATTATATACGGATTTAATAAGACTGCCCCGCTTAATAAGAGGATCCCGAAAAAATATCCCCTGCTCAGGCAGACGCTAAACGCCTTAATTGTTTTGGGGGTATCCCGTTCAACATCAGCAGCCGTAACCCACTCCAGTAAATGTTTTTTGGAAACGGTTAAACGATAAAGCGCCCTGATTATGGCATCCAGAATAAACATGCTCTGATAAGGAAGCATCCAGACAGTGACAATAATCTGGCCAATAATGCCTAAAGCATTCCGCCAGCGCCAAAGCAACATCAATCTTTGCCGGAAACTGTTTAGAAAATGGATTGCCAGGGGGATCGCCAAAGTTGCCAGGGTAACGGTCAGCCAGCCCAGGCTGCGGCCGGGAAGACCGGGATGATTTAAAAGACCAAAAATCAATAAGATTAATAAGACCGGATTTAATAAACTCCTCCGTAAATTATCAAACATTTGCCAGCGCGTAATCAGGGGCAGATCTACCCGGAGCCTTACTCCGGAGCGATTACGGACAAAAGGTAAAAACCAGCGTAAAAGCTGCCAATCACCGCGGATCCAGCGATGCAGGCGTTGCAGATAGGCATAATAATTAGCCGGGAAACCATCAAAAAGGACAACATCTGTGACCAGACCGGCCCTTAAAAAACTGCCTTCCAGTAAATCATGGCTCAAAACGGTATTGTCCTCAAAGCGCTCGGAGAGGATTTTGTCAAATACTCTTAAATCATAAATGCCTTTTCCCGTAAAAATCCCCCGGCCGAATAAATCCTGATAAGGGTCGGAAACAGCAAAAGTATAGGGATCAATTCCGGTAGCCCCGGCAAACAAATACGCTAAGCGCGAACGGTACAAATGATCATGCTTGACCAAAATTCTCGGCTGCAACAAGCCATACCCCCGGACAACCCGGGTTTGTTCAGGATTTAAGACAGGAACATTAAGAGGATGAGCCATTGTGCCAATTAAACGTTCTGCCGCATCCCTTGGCAATTCGGTATCGGAATCCAAGGTGATTATATAACGTATTTTCGCAAAAACCGCGGAATCGCCGGACACATGAATAAAACTGGTATCCGTCTTTCCCAGTAAGAGAGAGTTGAATTCTGTTATTTTGCCGCGTTTCCGCTCCCAGCCCATCCAGAGCCCTTCCTGGGGATTCCACTGCCGTTTACGCACCAGCAGATAGAAGGTCGAGCCCTCTTCACAGGGATATTTTAAATTTAAATTTTCGATCGCCTGCCGGGCTATATTCAAGACAAGATCATCTTCCGGCAAAGAGGGTTGCTTGGCGTCACGGAAATCCCCTAAAATGGCGAAGTGAATCTGCGGGTCCGGATTGGCCAAATGATAAACCTCCAAACGCCGTACTAAATCGGCAATTTCCTTTTCCTCAGAGATAAAAGTAGGAACAATCACCATTGTGGCCGCATCCGCGGCAACGCCCTCCTTATATTCCAGGCGCAGTAACGGCTGGGGCGGAATACAGCGGAAGATTAGGGTATTGACAATTGCTAAACCCCATTCACTGGCCGGGATTGATAAGGCAAGACTGAAGAGTACTGCTTCCCAAATATTCAGGCTCCAAAAACCACCGATAATTTTCCAGAATAGTATAAGTACCCCTATTGCCAGGAGGGCAAATAAGGTAAAAAAGGTCAAATTAGGATTCCTCTTTAGCCAAGATTGTACTCTGACTTTACGCCGGGCTTTTAAAACCTCGCGCAGCTCGTTTTCCCCTTCATCATACAGATAATAACCGACATGAGTACGCGGACCTTTTTCCTTACCGGCGCCTATTAAAGCTTCATTTGCCAGGGAAACTGCCGTCTGGGCTATTAATACCTCCTGAACCTTAATTTCCTTGGCTAAACGTTCCACGGCGTGCCTTAACTGGTCCCTGCTCTTAAAATCCATTAAGGGATAAATTTCTCCCGGATCCTTGCGCAGGATTTTCTCTACTACATTTAAAGACTCAAAATGCTCCGCCCATGTCCAACGGGATACATCACGCAAACTGCTGATAAGATTACCGGCTGCCAAGCGGTAACGGGCCTGCAAACGGTGTTCATGGCCCACCAGTTTCTCAATATCTTCAGTTTGCATCCCCGTCTTGCGTTCCAGCCATTGCCGGATAGTGATTCCCTCTATCCCATAGTCGCGGATTCTCCCTATCAGATGCACAACCAGAACCGGTGGGAAACCTTTTATCCTGCTCGTTGTCCGGTCCATTACGGCGTTAAGCTTATCAGGATCGGAAAGATGAGGTTCCCACTTTAATAACAACTCCTCGGCCTGAACCCGGCCCAGATGCCGTTTATAGAACTCTTCAAAAAGATCGCAAATTTCTTCAATCAGGCTTATCCGTAATAATAAAGGTATGGCCCAGAGTTCACCGATCGTCAAGGGCGCAACTTCCTGATAAGCCTGCAGGTATTCCAGCAGTAAAGTTACGTTGGCCTGGCCGCCGATATTCTGCAGAAAGTTTTTTAAGACTACGGAAATACGGGTCCGGGAAGATTCGATATCAAATTTAGGTAAACGTTTGTAGTAAGAGGCAGAAAGATTTTTGCGGATATAAAAATTTTGTTCTTTGAGAAAATCAATATGGTCCATAAGCCATTCCATTGCCGGCAGGACATAAAAGCCGGCATTCTCAGCTATCAGCAATTCGCGGTTATAAGCCGACAATTGATTAATCGCTTTTTTTAAATTGCGAAAAGGCGTTTTCCCGCTTTTCTGGTAAACAGCAACATTTTCTAAAGCAAGGTTACGGGCTCGTTGTTTTAGTTCGTCGATACTTAATATATCTCGTTCTAACAATTTTACGCCTCCTTGTCTGCAACGTTCCCAGCGCTCAGCACTTGTAAATAAGCCAAATCTCAGCAAAAAAACGCTAATATATGATAATAGATAGTAAAATCCACACGAACACAGGTTTTTGGTAAATATGACGTCAATTCAAGAAGTCACTCAAAATTAACCAAAA
>DATMXV010000041.1:0-3602 GCA_035561335.1 Desulfitobacteriaceae bacterium | reverse complement strand
ACTTATAATAAAATGAGGGAAGCCAGAGAGACCAAGGAATCAATTATCTGGGAGGCTGAAGGGTTTACCGGCTCGGAGCAACTTTTCAGGTATCGTGCTTATCCTTTAAAAGAAGGCCTGGCAGTTTTCTTTACAGATATTTCTGAAGTAAGACGGCAGAGGCAGGAAATTAACCGCTTGGAGAGACTTAATCTGATTGGCCAGCTGGCAGCGGGAATCAGCCATGAGATCAGAAATCCAATGACGACAATCAAAGGATTTTTGCAAATATTCAGCTCGAAATCCAATTATCAGGCTGACAAAGGAAATATTGACCTGATGATTTCGGAAGTCGACCGGGCTAATGGAATATTAACAGATTTTTTATCACTGGCTAAGGCAAACCTGGATAATGACAAACCTCAAAACATCAATGAAATTATTAGAAGGATACTGCCTATGCTTCAGGCGGATGCTTATAATAATGACAAAGAGGTTGTTATAGATCTGAATGAAGTACCTGAGATCTTAATTAATGAAAATGAAATAAAGCAACTTGTTTTAAACCTGGTACGTAATGGTTTGGATGCCACACCCAGGCAGGATAGTGTAATAATCAGTACATATCAGAAAAAAGGGGAAGTTGTCCTGGCTATCAAAGATCACGGACCAGGGATACCGGAAGAAATCAAAGAAAAAGTCGGCACCCCGTTTTTTACAACCAAGGAAACCGGAACAGGCCTTGGCCTGGCAATTTCTATGGGTATTGCCCGGAGGCATAAAGCAGATTTTCAGTTTGAGACCGGAGGAAACGGGACTGTTTTCTATACAATCTTCCCAATATATAAAGGCAATAAAAACAAGGAATAAAAGTTAGGGACCATTTGAAAAAAGAAATACGGAAAATGAAAAGGGGCATCCGCAAGTGGCCAAAAAACCAAAGTATTATGCTGTCAAGACCGGGCGCAAAACGGGCATAGTAAGGACTTGGGAATTATGTCAGGAAGCTGTCAAAGGATATTCGGGGGCAGTTTACAAAAGTTTTAATAATGAGCAAGCCGCCCTGGAATGGTTAAAGGGGGAAACTGCCGCTTTTGCAGGGGAAGAGGATAAACAACAGCAGCAGGAATTTACAGATTTTGTAGATTATGAAGTTTATACTGACGGCAGCTACCTGAATGATAATTATGCCTGGGCTTATGTTTTTGTGAAAAATGATCAGATTGTATACGAAGACAAGGGTATTGGTAAAAACCCGGAGGCTTCTTTGCTGAGGAATGTGGCAGGAGAAATAGCCGCAGTTCTTTTCGCGGTTAAACGTGCCGCGCAAATGAAGGCCCGGATCCGCATTAATCATGACTATGCAGGGATTGCCAATTGGGTAAACGGTAATTGGCGGACAAAGAATAAGTACACAGAGATCTATGTCAAGATAATGAAACAATATGAAGGTTTGTATGTTTTCGAAAAGGTGAAGGCTCACAGTGGTGACAAATATAATAACTATGTTGATAAATTGGCCAAAGATGCCCTGGGAATAGCTTGAATATAGAAATTATAAGTGTTATATTAATAACACTTTACTTTTTATTTAAAATTTATCAAGAATTTATAATAAGGGGTAAGAAGGTGTGAGTATTAATGAAAAAAAAGGTTATAATTGTTGGTGGTGTCGCAGGAGGGGCAAGTGCCGCTGCAAGGCTCAGGCGTTTGGAGGAAGATACAGAAATTATCATGTTTGAACGTGATGAGTACATATCTTATGCCAACTGCGGTTTACCTTATTACTTGAGCGGTGTTATCAGGGAACGGGCAAACTTGATTGTTCAAACCCCGCAAGGAATGAAAAATCGTTTTAAGATAGACGTGCGTGTAAACAGTGAAGTAATTGGTATTTATCCAAAGGAAAAAGAAATTGAGGTTCAGGAAAGGGGCGGGCGGACATATCGGGAATCATATGACAGATTAGTGCTTTCTACTGGGTCGGCCCCGTTTAAACCGCCGCTTAAGGGGCTTGAGCAGGTGAATTCCTTTGTTGTCCGCAGTCTTGCAGATATAGATAAAATCAAGGAGTACCTGGATAAGCAGAAACCGCAAAGAGTTACAATTATCGGCGGCGGTTTTATTGGGCTTGAGGTAGCAGAGAATTTGACTGCCCGTGATATTAAAACAACAATTGTGGAATTAAGTAATCAGGTTATGCCTTCCCTGGATTTTGAGATGGCGGTTAACGTTCATAACCATCTTCGTTCCAAAGGGATAAACCTGATTTTAAACAATGGAGTTGACTTTTTTGAAAGCGGGGAGGATTCGGCGTTAGTTGTTCTTAAGAACGGACAGCAGCTTGCTGCGGATTTTGTTATTTTGGCATTAGGGGTGAAACCGGAAGCTAAACTGGCTAAAGAGGCCGGTCTGGAGATAGGGAAACTTGGCGGTATTAAAGTCAACCAACGGCTGGAAACCTCTGATCCCGCTATCCTTGCCCTTGGCGACGTTATTGAGGTTAAAAATACTGTAACGGGTTTGGAAACCCTGATTCCTCTAGCCGGGCCTGCGAATAAACAGGGACGGATTGCTGCCGATGTAATCGCGGGCCGGGAGTCAGTCTATAAAGGAACTCAGGGAACGGCGATTGCCAAGATTTTTGATCTTGTTGTTGCTTCAACCGGCGTTAATGAAAAAAACCTGCAGAACCTGGGCATCCCGTATCAGGTGTCCTTTACCCACCCCGGATCGGCTGCCGGTTATTATCCCGGTTCAACAGCAATGGTAATCAAGCTTATTTTTGCTCCCGGAACCGGTAAAATTCTTGGCGCCCAAATTGTGGGCAATAATGGTGTGGACAAGAGGATCGACAGTATTGCCGGCGCTCTTGGCCGCGGGGATACTATCTTTGCCTTAACTGAACTTGAGTTGGCTTATGCACCGCCGTTTTCCTCAGCCAAAGATCCTGTTAATATGGCCGGTTATGTTGCTTCGAATATAGTTAACGGCGATGTCTCCGTTATTCAGTGGCATGAACTAAGGGATCTTGATCCTCGCCAGGCTGTTATCGTTGATGTCCGTACCCCACGGGAATATTCAGCCGGGCATATTCCTGGAGCGCTAAATATTCCGGTTGATGAGATCCGGGAGCGTTTGCCTGAACTCCCGCAGGATAAGGAAATAATACTCTATTGCCGGGTTGGAGTGCGGGGCTATTTCGCCTGCCGCATTTTACAGGGGCATGGTTATAGAAATGTAAGGAATTTAAGCGGGGGTTGGTTAACATATTATCCTGCAATGGCCGAGCCGGCCCTGATCTGAAAATGAACTTTTTCAGTCACAGCCAAATTCCCTGAATTAAATTTTGCTTAAATTATTTGCTTTTAATCTAAATCTTTCTTACTATAAAATAAGTAATGGAGCGACCCCCATGCTTTTTAAGCGCCAGCAGAAAATGAAAAATTGACGGAGGGAGATCCAAGTGTTAAGAGAACCGTTTTCGCGGAGGAGCGTAAGCGAACGAAACGGAGCAGCGTTAAGAAGTGCCACTTGACTTGTCCATGACTAAAACACGGATGTTTTGATTAGACACCGCCACGGATGGCGATAGTGTCGTGATGGACTGATGCAGCTTTTGC
>DATMXV010000040.1:0-3383 GCA_035561335.1 Desulfitobacteriaceae bacterium | reverse complement strand
TGTCCGCAAGGTCAATCCCTATCACATTATGTTTAGGGAAGGGTGCTGGTACCTAATCGCATACTGTCACCAGCGCGAAGAGATCCGGATTTTCCGGGTCGACAGGATCAATGATTTGCACAGGACGGATGAGCAATTTCCGAGTTCCGAAGACTTTTCTTTGCAGGAATATTTTAAAGCGAGCTGGCAGATGGGCAAAGGGGAGCCGGTTACGGTAAAAGTCCGCTTTGAGCCGCCGGTATCCCGGCTGATCCGGGAAAACACCTGGCATCCGACCCAGCAGATTGAGGAACTGGAGGGAGACAGCCTGATTTATACCGTGCGGGTGGAAGGAATATGGGAGATCCGACAGTGGATTTTGGGATGGGGTGCGGCAGCGGAATGTTTGGAGCCGGAGAGGCTGAGGGAGGAGATTGGGAGAGAATTGAAGGAGATGGTGAGAAGATATATTTTACTGAGGACTTAAGGTTTTAGCATAAATTATGAATAAGAGTACACCAAAGATGTTCAACGATATACAAAAAAATAGTCGACGGTGGCGCTCTGATTTGAGAATGTTTTTCCATGGATATTATTGCTCCTTAATGAATTTAACAATAAATTTAATGCTTCATTGTTAACAAAGGTTCCGATCACCATTTATTAACATGCCCGCATCGTGGGGCGTGTAAGCGGTAACCTGTCGCGCCCTTTACGGGCGCGTGGATTGAAACAAGATTAATAATTGGTGGCTTTTATGAAAAAGACTCAGTGAGCTCCACATTAAGTAGAGTTCACTCAGTCTTTTCTGAAGATATATTAGATTCATTTTATATATTTGATTTATGTAGCTGTTTCTTAAGCGTTTGATTAACAGAAAAGAGATGATTGGTAATGACTGATGAATTTATTGCTCATGTGCGGAAAAATGAAGATGAGACTTGGGCAGAACCTCAGTTGCTTTCAGATCATTTAACTGGCACGGCGAAGCTTGCCAAAGCATTTTCCGCGAAGTTTCACTCCGGTGACTGGGGAGAAGCGGCAGGATTAGCGCACGACGCCGGCAAGGGGAGAATGGAGTGGCAGAAATATCTGAGAGCCAAAAGCGGCTATGGTTTTGATGAAGAAGCGCATCTTGAGGGAAAAAAAGGTAAAATTCCTCATGCCATTCATGGAGCCAAAGCGGTTGAGGAACTGTACGGCAAAGGGATCGGGAGGGTTTTGTCTTATTGTATCGCCGGGCATCATGCGGGGTTGCAGGACTGGTCCTCCGCCGAAGGAGCCGGACAGTCGTCGCTTCAATTTCAGGAAGGGCAAGTCAAGGATATAAAGGATATCTGCACTTTTGTTTTAGATGGGATCCAATCGGTAAAGCCAACAGCCCCGCCCTGGAAGTTTGCAAAGGACCTGGAGATGTCATTGTGGATCAGGATGCTGTACTCAAGTTTGGTGGATGCGGATTTCCTGGATACCGAGTCCTATATGGACGTCAATAAGGCGAACGACAGAGGGGGATATTGTTCCATAACGGAACTTCTTGAAAAGTTCAACCGGTTTATGGCGCGCTTGGATGGCGAATCGGAAGATACTCCCATAAACAGGATGCGCAGGGATATCCGCTCAAGATGTGTGAAAATGGCCGGTGCTCCTCATGGGATCTTCTCGCTTACCGTGCCCACGGGCGGCGGCAAGACATTGTCAAGCTTGGCCTTTGCCTTGGAACACGCCAAAGTCTACGAATTAGACCGGATTATTTATGTCATTCCCTATACCAGTATCATCGAACAAAATGCGGATGTTTTCCGCGCTGCCGTCGGTTCAGATCAAGTGGTTGAGCATCATTCCAGCCTGAGTGAGGATGATGCGACTCCAAAAAGCCGGCTGGCGGCAGAGAATTGGGACGCGCCCGTTATCGTTACAACTTCCGTGCAGTTCTTTGAATCTCTGTTCGCGGCGAAATCCAGCCGCTGCCGCAAGCTGCATAATATTGTGAAATCCGTGGTTGTTCTGGATGAAGCCCAGCTGGTTCCGGTCGAATATTTAGCGCCGATTCTTGCAACGATGCAGCTTCTCGCGGACCATTATGATGTGACATTCGTCATTTCGACGGCAACGCAGCCGGCGTTCGGAGAACGACTGATCGACGGAAAACCTTTCAAAGGGTTGAAGAATATCAGAGAGATCATGGGAGACGAGCAGGATGTCAAGGTTCTCTATGACTCTTTTAAAAGATATCGCGTCCAATTCCCGCAAGAACTTCAGACACCGTCAAGCTGGGAATGGGAAGAAATCGCGGAAGAACTCAAGGAATATGAGCAGGTTCTGTGCGTTGTTTCCGACCGCAAAAGCTGCCGGGAGTTGCATCAACTGATGCCTGCGGGTACCTATCATTTATCGGCATTAATGTGCGGCCAGCACCGCAGTGAGAAAATCAGGGAAATCAAAGCAAAACTGAAGAATAAGGAACCGGTGAGAGTGATCAGTACCCAACTTGTGGAAGCAGGTGTCGATCTGGACTTTCCGGTGGTCTACAGGGCCCTGGCCGGGTTGGATTCAATCGCCCAGGCGGCGGGACGGTGTAACCGGGAAGGAAAACTGCCGGAACTGGGGAAAGTGGTTGTTTTTACAGTTCCCCGCAAACCGCCACTCGGATTGCTTCGCAAAGCGGCGGAGACCACACAGGGTATTGTGTCGGCACAGCAGAAAGAAGATCCGTTAATCCATCATTTTTTTGAAAAATATTTCACTGAACTGTATTGGAAAGCAAATTCCCTGGATTCCAAGGAAATTATATCCCTGTTAGATCCACGCCGGCACGACACGCGGGAGTGCAGTATTTATTTCCGCACGGCGGCTCAAAAATTCCGTATCATTGACGATACGCATCAAAAAACAGTACTGGTCCGCTATGGCGAGGGAGAAGAGTGGCTCGATCTGTTGAAAAAGATCGGGCCGGAGCGCTGGCTGATGCGTAAACTTCAGCGCTATACCGTCAATGTCTATGACCAAGATTTCTATAAAATGCTTAAGCGCGGTTCCATCGAAGAGGTTCATCCCGGAATATTTACCCTGACGTCCAGTATTGAGTATTCAAAGAATATAGGCCTTTTAGTCGACGAAACCCTTTATGATCCTGAGTTATACATACAGTAGGAGATGATTAATTTGACTGATAGCCCTCGGACACCAGAATGGCAACAAGCATATAGAGAACAATGGCAAAAAATTATTGATGCTTTCATAAGAACTTTTCAGGAAGACAGTCCTCCAATTTTATATCATTATTCCAGAACAGAAAGCTTGCAAAGTATTTTAAAGAGCAACATTATCAGAGCCTCAAACATAAGGAAACTAAACGATCAATTAGAGTATGATTACGGATTTAATTTAGCGAAAAAATTGAT
>DATMXV010000039.1:0-3985 GCA_035561335.1 Desulfitobacteriaceae bacterium | reverse complement strand
GGCCTTTGCCGACGATGTGGCTATGCCGACAGGAAGCACGCCGATTTCCATTCCTGAAGTGACGTCCATTACAATCCGCGGAGAAGACCAAGACATTGAAGACGCTGTAGAGGCCGTATTCGAGCAGGACAACAACGGTCCGACCAAATTTATCCGGGCCGATTTGGACACGGAGTATGACCTGCAAAGCGCGGAGATCGTGATCAATCTGGTAAGCGCCGGTACCACGGTCAGCTCAAACACCCTGACCTTCAGCGGCGGCGGCACTACGACCCGCACCGCCGGCGACGTGAACCTGCTGAACGAGAAATATAATGTAACCATCGGCAGCAACACCTATATCCTGGCGGCCGATACTCCCAACGGGATTATCAGCGTTTCCGATTCAGACCCCTTAAAGGTCGCAGATGTAACATTCACCACCGACCCGAGTGTTACCACGACCATTTATGGACGCGCATGGAAGAGATTTGCCGGCAACCCCTGGTATGCGCAGGAAGGCCTGAATTGGGTGGAAGTCAACTACAATGTCAGAGCCGACAGCCAACTGCCTTCGGGCACCAGCCGCTCGGCCGTTCCCGGGACCATGTCGCTGGCTACGGGCGCTTCGGCAGGCGGCTGCTACAGCGGCGGTTATTTTAATCTGGACCAAAACCTGAACTTCATGTGGGTCAGCAACGGCGGAGAAGGCAGGGACTATCAGGTCAGCGCCGGAGTTGAGGGGCAAGTTGTGGTACACTACAATATTGTCCTGGACGAAATTGAGGGCAGCCAATATTACACGGGCGACGTGATTGACCAGTGTCAAGAGATCAATGCCGCGGTGGCTGAATACTTTGACCCTGAAGGGTTTTACGTTGATTCCGGCACCACGGTCACGGATATCCTGCTCGATTTCATCGATTGGGCGGAGAGGAATAACTACTTCAATTACAATACCGAGACCTCCGGTGGCGTGTATCTCTATATGTTGGACGGACTGGCCGCATTCGACGGCGGTGCTCTCTCCGGCTGGATGTATACGGACGAAGGGTATTCACCCACCTGCAATGCCCTCTCTTCTTTCCCTGAGAGATCCTTTCCCGGGGTCAGCGCAGCCGATTATATGTTGACTACCGATGATACTGCCATTGATTGGTTCTATACCACAGATTTCACGGAGCATTACAGCGGCAGCGGTGGGGGGGAAGGTTCATACGATGTCCCTGTGAATCATACAGAGCATGACAATAGTACATCGTATAATTACGGTGGTGGTTGGAACGATATATATGGCGCTTCTTCAATAGGATATATGGGTGCAGAATGGTCAAGTGCTAGATACGCATGGTGTTTTAACTATAGGTTTGCAGGGACAGGTTCAAGTCGATTGCGCAGCTCCGGGAATCCTTCTAATAAAATTAGAATAGCCGCAATGGAAATTGAAGGAACATATAACACAAGTAATTTAGCTTTATGGACAAGTTCAGACAGTAAATATATAGGATCTACACCAGATTCAGGTTCAAACCCAGACTATACCGATGTTGCCACTGCAGTAGCGGGTTTTGCTATAACAGCCATAAACAATTCAGGGGCATCTTATGCATGGTCAGTAGCAGGGTTTATAGCAGCTTTGCGCAGTATTGCAGATGATACAGAAACACAAGATGACTATTTATGGCGAGAATGGGATTGGTCATCTGATATATCTGATACGGGACAATTTTTCTATTTCCTTGCCGATGTAGAACCTAATCAAACAGTTCAAATATCATATGACTATTATATATTTGGTCCGGGTTATGAACTTTTAAATACTGGCAAAGGATATCGGAATCTTATTGCCCCAGGACCAGATAGTAAATCTGCGGTAGCAAACTGGAATCCCGGAATGATGTCTAATGAAGAAAAAACAAGGTATGGTATTGAAGAAATTCCCTTACAGAAAGTTGAAGAAAAAGCAGCAGAATTAAATATTCCTTTAGAAATCGTTGGAAATTTTTACAAATCAGGTGAAAAAGTACTATACTATGCTCACAATTTGGTAGAATATGAGGTGGAACCGCCAGCATCGACTCATGATACTAATGCTCCTGTGTCAAAAGAAGCTTTAATTGAAGAGATAAATACTCAGATGGATAGAAATGAACTTATTATTAAAGCTTTCTCAAATGTCGAGAGTATGAATGAAGAAGACCTTGCAATCATCCAAAAAAATAAGGCAGAGCAGGTACTTTTAATAAACCTTTTAAACAGGGTACAATCAATTAACGAAGATGACTCAAAAGCTATTGAATCACTGTGGAAGGAACTTTGGGACGATATTTTGAAAGAAGCCCTACCTTCTCAGTATGAAAAATAGTATTCCCATTACAAAAGACAGATGATTAACCAATAAAAAATGGCACATAGATTAAAATAGACCACAGGATGGCTCTGTTCCTGTGGTCTATTTTAGTAATATCCGTGATTTAAAGCTAAGGTATTTCGATTGATGTACTATCAGTCTCAAGTATCTTTACGCCTTCTTTTTCATCGGAACCGACTGCAATTACGATTTTAAATGTCTCTAATTGCTCTACTGCGTTTTTATCAGAAACTAAATCAATAACAACAGTTCCGGTGCCGCCTCCTGTCGGTTTATAAGTATGGTTTCTTCCTATTTCTATAAATGTATAATATTCATATCTCTCAGAAGCAGTATACCATGTCGACACATAGTCCGCAGGTATTGCCTGAGCTTTTTTTTCGGGATAACTGCTTATGATGTTGAAAATATTCCATTTTTTGGGTATATAGAAGGCAACACCGCCCCAATCATCAGGATCTATTTCAATCCGGACAACAATCTTTACATGTTCAGGAATTCCTTCCGTCCCTGTTATAAATATTGTTCCTTTTGCCGACGTATTTAGTTTCGTAGAATCAGAATTTACGCTAAAATCTTTGACCTGGATTATATTTTTATTGACCGGTGTTTTATCAGTTGGATTATTGTTTTGGTGACACCCAGAAAGAACTATAGCGATCACTATTACAATCAATATGGCAAGTAGTATATACATGGCTTTTATTTTCATATTTATAAACATTCCTTTCGCTGCGCTCAAGGCACACAACAGTATGAAAATTGTTCGCTATAACATTACTACCTACAAAACTAAACGCTTTTCCATCTTTGCCCGTGATCATAGATCCTTAGCACTGTGGCTCCCAAATAATCAGTGTATGTCTGTATGGAGTCTACCGGTAAGTATTGGATTCCTGTCCACAGGAACCTTCCTGCCAGTTCACCTTGGATGAATATTAAGATTATCTCAATAACAATAATTATACTATTATCTTTGTATTCAGGCAATGTTTTCCATAAAGCGTTCTAAATCCTCAGCTTTGCGGGTCGATCCAGATTCCACATAGACTTTACTGGTTTTAGTTTTAAAGCCGGCGAGTAAAGACTGCGTACCATGACGGATAATTCATACTTATAACGTCCGGGTTTTCCCTGGTCGTGCCCTCCTTCGGCTATGAGTGAAACAAGAGTTATGCTTCGCTATATAGCCACTAGGTGCTGGTACGCTCACAGTGATTATGCCTTGATCACAGAAAAATTGAAAAATGGAGGGAAAATATTATGTGTAAAAAATCGTGGCAATAATTAGCGGAACAATTGTGATGTGTTTATTGTTTGTTATGCCTATGGTCTTAAACCTCAAGCAAGCTAATGCCGTAGAAATTGATAACAACACAATTAATATTAACGAAAAAGTAAAGTATGCTAATATAGGCGGCAAGATTTATAATAATGGCGCTAAGGTATCTGTGCTTCATAAATTCTCAAACAAAACCGAAGTAAATGATTTTGTTTCTTAGCCAAAAGCAAGCTGAACCAATTATCAAGTTCAGAGAATTTTGACCAACCGTTTATTGCCACAATAACAATGAAAAAAGGTTTGCTATTAAAAGAATTTAAAAATCTCGCTGTAAAGTATGACCTGGATATTTG
>DATMXV010000038.1:0-2027 GCA_035561335.1 Desulfitobacteriaceae bacterium | reverse complement strand
CTGCATAACGGATAAATTCCTTAAATTGCTGATCATTAAACTTTATACTATAAACTCGTGCCGCCTTAAGACTCCCGTTTATTTCAACATTTTGAATTCCTTGATCAACTACATTAAAATCTGGATTGAAGCGCTGGGAATAACTTGTTAAAAAGTCAGTCGTTTTTTTCATTAAACTCATATAATCCAGCAAAATTGTTTGATCCGGTTCAGAATTCATTTCCAAAGGATTCATAACCATATATTCTTTATCTCTGAATTGTGAGGGTAAAGATTCTTTTGCGATGAAAGGAATTTTAAAAATCTCTGTCAATTTGGGAGTATCCCCTGAAAAATCAGCATCTACCCAATAGGGTAAAGCTATGCTTGTTCCCCCTGAAGAAAAATTGATATTACATTCTGATTTAGTACGGGTTTTCTGTTCATTGCAACTTGTTCTGGCATCCAGGTTTACTTGAATATCATTCGCGAGTGTTGCATACTGATTTATTGATTGCTGGATTTCAGGTTCAAAGTCTGAGCTGCTTATTTGAATGGTCATGCTAATATGCTCTTGCATTGACGTTGCATCTTGCATCTTCATGAAAGCATCAAAAATTTTCTGCTGCTTCTGACTGCACCCTGTTAAAATAAGGCCTGAAAATAACACTAAAATTATTAACCAGGCAACCCAATTATATTTTTTCCTTAATTCCATTATTATACCTCCAATCCATGATAATGAATTAATAACATACTGCAATAATTATCTGCAACTACTGTTATATTACTTAAAGACAAACTAGCTGCCATTTACTAACGCATACACCGGATTGTGGCAATTTTAATATATATGCTAAAAATAAATCCTCTGAAACTGTTTTCAGTGATTGGACTATTGTATAATAAATAGAAATACCTGTCTCACACGTACCTTAATGTATTTGTTATTAAACAGGTAAGGGGATATAATATGCTGCTTCACGACCAATTGGGTATTCAGCAGGTAAGAATATCTTTGCCTTTCAGATTGAATCATGTTAACTGCCATGCGATAAAGGGATCTGCCGGCTGGGACTTGATCGATACAGGCCTCAGCAAAGAGTCTACTTATGAAGAATGGCTGCAGTTTTTTACGGAACAGTCTATAAAGCCTGCTGATATTAAAGGAATCTATGTTACCCATTTTCATCCCGATCATTACGGGTGTTCAGGATGGTTGCAGAAGTATTCCGGGGCGCCGGTTTACATAGGGGCAATTGATGACAGGATAGTAACTCGTTACTGGAAAAACGGTGACTATATCCTGAGGGCAATGACCGGGCTTTTTGAAGATAACGGTATGCCGGAAGAGGTAATAAGGAAAGCTGTTTCTTCATTGGGCAATATGATTCCTTACACCCAACCCCCGGCTGCTATGACACCTTTGCAGGCCGGGCAGACGGTTATTTTGGGCGATTATGAGTACCGGGTTCTTGTAACCCCGGGACATTCCGATGGGCATATCTGTTTTTATAACCAAGAAGAGAAAGTGCTCATATCAGGTGACCATCTGCTGCCTGAGATAACTTCTTGTATAAGCCGCTGGCCCCAGCCGGGTATGGAACTTAATCCGCTGGATAATTTTCTGCGTTCTATAGACAGTATCAGGAGTTTTAATTGTAAATTAGCCCTGCCTGCTCACGGTAAACCTTTTACCAATATTGAAGAGAGAATCCGGCAATTGGAGAATCATCATAAAGAGCGTTTGGCACTAATCAAGAATAGTACCGCCGGTGGCGCTAATGCTTATCAGGTATGCAGGCAGGTTTTCAGCCAGGACCTTAGCGATCACGAAATACGTTTTGCTTTTACCGAAACCTTGGCTCACCTCGTTTATTTAGTGTATAGAGGTGAATTAAGGGTAGTTACAACAGATGGGATTGATATCTACAGTCAAAGAGGAGCATAGTTTAAGACAGAGCAGGGAAGCGAATCGTATCCCTGCTCTTTTTAGCAAATTATTAATAATAATACCAAAAAAATAAATAATATTAAAAGAATTATCA
>DATMXV010000037.1:0-10053 GCA_035561335.1 Desulfitobacteriaceae bacterium | reverse complement strand
CTGTAATGTATTCTTTGCTTGAGAAATAAATCCTCCTTGATCTGAGATTTAATATTTTCCTGAATTTATTTTGGCTTATATCTTTGCTTTTCATCAGTTATAATGTGTTTATCAGTCTGTTTTTGAGGTGCGGCCATTATTATTGGAACCAATAACACTTATCAGGAAAGGACACTGCAATGATTTTCAGAAATTCCCACGCTTATGCCCCAAAGCCGGTCAAGGCCAACCTGATCGACAGCACGGAGTGTTACCGGCTGGCGGAACAGAAGGCGGCTGCTTATTTTAAATCCCTCTACCAGCAGGTCACCCTCAAAACCTATGTGCCGCTCCTGCTGGAAGATTTCCGCTCCTGGAAACAGAAGCATCTTCGTCCCTATTCCTTCTTTTCCCGTTCAGGGGGCAGGAAGGCCCAACCTGATCGGCAGGATTATCCCAAGTATATCAAATGGCTGGATCAGACCGGGAAACTGGACAGTTACCTGGACCGGAGCATTTCCTATATTTTGTTGCGTGATCTGGGCAAAGTCCTGGATTCGCCCCAGACTCAATTACGGGTCCGGCGGTCAGTGGCGAAGGTGAAGGAGCAATTGCTGCGGGCGTTTCCGGCAGATAAAGCAGGCAAAAGCAAACCGGTAAGTATGGCCGGGTTGTACCGGCAGGCTCAGAAAGAAGGCCTGGAAACGACAATGCTCTGGCTGCTGGGCAAACTGAAGGTTATGTCCAGGTACCTCCCGCCGGAAATGGCGGCCGAGCATGTCCAGCGCAAACTCCTGAAAATTATTGCCGGTGTCCTGATGCATGAGCTTGAAGAAATGGGTGATCAGACCCCGCCGGCAGTCAGTTCCCGCAAAAAGGAAAAGGCTATCCGCCTGGGCTATGCCTATGGCCTGACCTATCCCTTCATTGATGATCTTTTGGATGCCAATGTTTTAGCCCCGGAGGAGAAAAGCAGATATTCTGGGCTGATCCGCACCGCCCTGGTCAGCGGCAATGTTCCGGATTTGGGTCAATGGGCCGGCAAAAACGCTGAACTGATCAGCTATATCCATGCGGAATTGCGGGACTCTTTTGAGTTCATCAAGGCCTCTCAGCCGCCTCCGGCCTTAATCCCGTTTTTTGAGCAGGCTTATGTGTTTTTTAATGCCCAGGAGGTGGACAGGCGGAAGGACTTAGCCTGTCCGGACTACAGCAATGAAGATTTGTATATTCCGGTTATTTTGAAATCAGCCTCCTCCAGATTAATCGTCCGTTCGTTGCTGGGGATATCTGAGGATGACGATTTTGTCAACAGGACATTCTTTTACGGGATCTATAACCAGTTGGCCGATGATTTTGCCGATATGTTTGAGGATCTGCAGGAAGGTACGGTCACACCCTATACTTATTATCTGCAATACCGGGAGCACCGGCCCGACCTGATCAATCCTTTTGAGCTATACTGGACGGTTATTGCCAATTTAATTCATAATGTCTATAATTCCGACGCCAAGACCAGGGAAGTGATCCTGGACCGGGCGATTAACGGTCTCAAACGTTTTCAGGCCCAAATGGGAACAGAAAAATATCAGGAAGTTATGCGGTTGTTTGCTCCCGTTAACTCCCAATTCCATGAGCTCCTGCAAAAAATGGTTTCTCAGGCTGAGGATGTCGACTTTTTGGACAAATTGCTCCGCGACCAGATGATCACGGTTCTGAAAAAAGAAAAGGCGGAGCAGGAAGCCTTTGCGGAGACAATTAAGATTACCGGCAAACAGATCGCCGGCCTGATGAAGATTGGTCAAACCGCCCAGGACCCCCTGCTTGACCAGACGATTATTGAGGCCGCAAATTACAGCCTGGAAGCCGGGGGGAAGCACATCCGGCCGCTGCTGGCCTGGGCCCTGGCTGTCAATGGTTACGGGTTGGACCAGCAGGCAATCGTCCCGCTCCTGCGCGCCTTGGAATATATGCACACTGCCTCCCTGATTTACGATGATTTGCCTTCCCAGGATAATGCCGGCACCAGGCGCCGCCGACCCACCCTGCATTTGACTTATAACATTGCCGTAGCGGAATTGACCGGCCTTTTTCTCACGCAAAAAGCAGTGGAGGAACTGACTTGCCTGGAGCGTTTCCCCGCCCAATCCGTCTTGGAATTAATCCATTATGTCGCTTTCTCAACCCAGGAAATGTGCAAGGGACAGGTCATGGACCTGGATTCCAAAGGCAAACAATTGACCCTGGAACAGCTGAATACAATGTGTTTTTATAAAACCGGGCTTGCTTTTGAGGCTTCCCTGGTGATGCCGGCTATTCTGGCCGGGGAGAAAGAAAGCCAAATCGGGTCCTTGAAAAAGTTTGCCCGTCATGCCGGGATTGCTTTCCAGATCAAGGATGACCTGCTTGATGCCGAAGGCGACCCGGCCCTGCTCGGGAAACTGACGGGTAAAGATACGGAGAACAAGAATGCCACCTTTGTGACAATCCTTGGCCGGGAAGGCGCCGGCAAAGAGATGTGGGACCATTACTGCCAGGCAATTGAGGAACTGGCCAAGATCCGGCTTGATACCGTTTTTCTGAAACAGTTGCTGAATTACCTTGTGAACAGGGACCATTAAAACATTTTATCATTGTATCCGGGCCAGGATTATGATAAATTATTATTGCAGTGTAGAAGAATGGTGGAATAACTCGAACCATTTTCCCTTTTGGCTTAAAGGCAGGTGGTAAGATAATTTCGAAAGATTGTAGAACGGATAGGTCGGTAGAATGAAGTTGTCGACCGGACACTCTCATTCGGGGGTGTTTTTTGTTTTAAGGATTTTCAAGAGGATTTAAAAAAAGAGGTTTTAAAGAAGATTTTAAAAAAGATTTTTAAAGAATGATCCACTGTAAAAAGTATCAAGCAACTATTGCCGAGAGAGCATTTAGCGGAATTTGCGTAAATGAATGTAGACGATAAAACGTTTAGCACGCCAATGGTTCACTTGCAGTAATACTTTTGGGTTTTGGCGTGTAGTTTTAGCGTCAAGTGAATAGCAAATGTAGCGTTTGCGAGCACGATAGTGTCCAGTGGACATTATCGCCGAAGGTGCTTGCCCCAAACGAACACTGACACCGCAGGATGCAAATAGTGCTGGACCTACAGTTATGGGGTTTCTGCAGCAGAATCAAGAGTATTTTAAAGAGAATTAATGAGGATTAAAAAGAGGGATTTTAGAGAGGATTAAAAGAGGAGTGAGTGTTTAAGTGAGAAAGAGGATAACGGTCTTATTAATAAGTATTCTGGCTTTGGCAGCCTTAATCCTGGCAGGCGGCTGCGGTTCCGCATCCCAGGCGGGCGACACCATCAACATCGGCGCCGTTCTGGATATCAGCGGTTCGTCTTCTTCCCTGGGAATTCCGGAAAGGGACACCCTGCAGATGCTGGCGGACCAGTTGAATGCCAAGGGCGGAATCAACGGCCGGCAGGTTAACTTAGTTGTACTTGACAATAAAAGTGAAGAAACAGAAAGTGTTTTAGCGGTCAAGAAATTAATTGATCAGGAGAAAGTAGTGGCGATCATCGGCTCAAGCGCCAGCGGGACTTCTCTGGCCATGGTCGATACAGTGCAGAAAGAGGGCGTCCCCCTGATCTCCCTGGCTACCAACAGTAAGATCGTGGAGCCGGTAAGCGAGCGCAAGTGGGTTTTTAAAATGGCCCAGAGTGACGCGATCGTCGCCGGCGGGATGATAGAATACGCCAAAGCCAAAGGGATCGAGAAAATCGCTGTCCTTTACATGAACAACGCCTACGGCGACGGCGGGCAAAAAGCCCTTGTCCAGGCCGCGGCGGATAACGGGATCAGCGTGGTCCTGCAGGATAAGTTTGAAGCAACCGACAAGGAAATGTCCGCCCAGCTGGCTAAAATCAAAAACAGCGACGCCCAGGCGGTTATGGTGTGGGCGATTCCCCCTTCGGCCTCGATTGTAACCCGCAATTACCGGGAGCTTGCCTTGAGCATCCCGATGATTCACAGCCACGGCATTGCCAACCAGAGCTTCCTTGACCTGGCCGGTGAGGCCGCCAATGGGATTGAATTCCCTGTGGGTAAAATCGTTGTTGCCGACCAGCTTCCGGATACCGACCCCCAGAAGCAGGCTCTCGTTTCCTATACAACAGATTTTACAGCTAAATACAATACCCCTCCGAGCACCTTCGGCGGGCATGCCTGGGACGCTTTCAACATGCTGGTGAAGGCCATCGAGGACGCCGGCACAGACCGGACAAAAATCCGGGATTCCCTGGAAAATACCAAGAACTTTGTAGGGATCTCCGGGGTCTTCAATATGTCGGAAACCGATCACAACGGGCTTGACAGCAGCTGCATGGTCATGGTGACCGTTAAAGACGGCAAGTGGGTATTGATTAAATAGCTTTAAGAAATAGCTTCAAGGCGGTGCAACAATGAACATCAGCTTGTACTTACAGTTTTTGGTTTCCGGTCTGACGCTGGGGAGCATTTATGCCCTGATCGCCCTTGCCCTGGTAACAACCTATAATATCACCGGGATTCTGAACATGGCCCAAGGCGAGTTTGTCACCTTGGGCGCCCTGACTGCCTGTACCCTTTATGCGGCGGGTTTTTCCCTCCCCGCAGCCTTCTGTCTGGCAGTCCTCATCACCGCGCTTGCCGGCGCTCTGGTGGAAAGACTGGCGATCAACCCGGTCCGTAATTTTTCCAGTATTACTTTGATTATTATTACCATTGGCCTCTCGATCATGATCCGCGGCCTGGCCTTGTTAATTTGGGGCACAAACCCCTACTCCCTGCCGGCCTTTACCCAGGGAGGCCCATTGAAAATTATGGAAGCTGCCGTCAACCTTCAGAGTATTTGGGTTTTTGGACTGCTGATTATCACTGTTACCGGCTTGTTCATCTTCATGGAAAAGACTTACTGGGGAAAAGCGGTCCGAGCGTGTGTCATCAACCGGGTGGCGGCGGAACTAATGGGGATTAATCCTTATATCCTGTCCTTACTGGCTTTTGTTGTCAGCGGGGCCCTCGGGGCCGCCGCGGGCGTGTTTATTACCCCGATTACCCTGGCCACCTATGATATGGGCTTCACCCTCGGGCTGAAAGGTTTTGTGGCGGCCATTATCGGCGGAATCAACAATGTCGGCGGGGCCATTATCGGCGGACTCCTACTGGGGGTGCTGGAAATTTTCGGGGCCGGCCTGATCTCTTCCGGACTTAAAGACGCCATTGCCCTGATCGTCTTGATTATCGTCCTTTTATTGAGACCGCAGGGGATCATCGGCGTTGTTACTGGGAGGAAAGTATAGTGCCAAGGGGTAGTTTGAGAAAATATCTGATTATCGGAGCAGGCCTGAGTTTCGCCGTTTTGCCGTTTGTCGTGCAGAGCAACTATCTGCTCAGTATTTTGATCATCATTGGAATCTATACCCTGGTGGTCGAGGGGCTCGGCATCCTGATGGGCTACGCCGGGCAGGTGTCTTTCGGGCAGGCGGCTTTCTTTGGCATAGGCGCTTACACGGTGGGCATTTTAACAACCCATTATGATTGGGGAACGGTTCCCGCCCTTCTGGCGGCGCTCGTCCTTCCGGCCCTGGTGGCGGCCGTTATCGGCAAACCCACTTTGAAGCTCAAAGAACATTATCTGGCTTTGGCCACATTGGCCGTCGGCCTTCTGATCCACATCCTTTTTAACGAAGGCGGGGAACTTACCGGCGGCCCTTCCGGCCTGACCGGGATTCCGTACCTGAAAATCGGCGGTTTGGTATTTAACCGCGATTACAAGTTTTATTATCTGATCGGTGTGCTGGTCCTGCTGGTGTTTCTGGGGGTGCGCAACCTTGACCGCTCCCGGGTCGGGCGGGCCTTGCGGGCGATCCGGGACAGTGAAGTGGCCGCCGAGGCTAACGGGATCAATTCCGCGGTCCTGAAATTGCAGGCCTTTATTTTCAGCGCTTTTCTCGCCGGTCTGGGCGGGGGAATCTATGCCTATTACGTGACCTTTATCAGCCCTGCCCCCTTTAACTTCAATATGTCGATTCAGTTCGTATTGATGGCGGTGATTGGCGGGCTGGGCACCATTTGGGGCCCCGTGCTCGGCGTGGCTTTGGTAGTAGCCCTGGGCGAAGTGCTCAGATGGCTGGTCCCGCTTATTATCCCCAACGCCGGCGGGGAATACCAGATCATTTTTTACGGTCTGATCCTTGTCCTGACAATGATCTTTAAACCGGAGGGTCTGAGTGTCGGGTGGCGGAAGAAAAGTTTAGCTGAGTCAAGTTCGGAAGATGGGGAAGAAAACAGTGAACATTTGATCATCTCAATTCGGAGGTAGGGCCGTGTTTCTTGAAGTAAGCGGACTGACCAAGCATTTCGGCGGGGTCATGGCAGTCGAACACATCAGTTTTAAGGTTAAGCGGGGCGAGATTTTTGCCCTGATCGGTCCCAACGGCGCGGGGAAAACTACGGTTTTCAACCTGCTGACAGGCATGATCCCTCCGGATGAAGGCAATGCTGAATTCAAGGGGAAATCCCTTAACGGCTTAAAGCCTTTTCAAATCAGGGACCTGGGGATTGCGCGCACATTTCAGAACCTGCAGCTTTTCAATAGCCTTTCCGCCTTGGAAAATGTCATGGTAGGCGCTTATCTGGACGGGAACAAAGGTTTTATTCAATCCCTGCTCCGTCTGCCCGGAGTAGCGGGGGAAGAGGAGCAGGTCCGGCAGAAATCCCTGGAAGTGCTTAAAGAACTGGGAATGGGCAAAGATCTCCACACTCCGGCGGCGGCCCTATCCTTTGGCCGGAAACGCTTGCTGGAGATTGCCAGGGTGCTGGCAGGTTCCCCGGAATTGCTTTTTCTGGACGAGCCGGCCTCCGGGCTTAATGCCGGCGAGAGCAAACAACTGGCCAATTATTTGAAAAAGTTAAAAGAGAATGACTTTACCTTGGTCCTGGTGGAGCACGACATGGAAACAGTGATGGATGTAGCCGACCGGATCCTGGTTTTGAATTTCGGGACGGTCATTGCGGAAGGGACGCCGGAAGAGATTCAAAGGAACGCTGAAGTAAAGAAAGCTTATCTGGGGGAGGGAGATCAGGATGAAGATGCTGGATGTAAATGGTCTTAAAGTGTATCACGGGCACGCCCAAGCCCTGCGCGGGGTGACTTTTCAGGCCCGGGAGGGCGAGATTGTTGCTGTGCTGGGAGCGAACGGCGCCGGAAAGAGCACTCTTCTGGGAACCTTGTCCGGTATATATAATGCCAAAGCCGGTAAAATATTATTTAACGGAAAACCGCTTAACCGCCAGTCCCCCGGAAGTATTGTGAAACGGGGTCTGATCCTGGTTCCGGAGCACCGCCAGATCTTTAATGAGCTTACCGTTCAGGATAACCTGCTTCTGGGTGCATTCCACCGTTATGGTAAAGATAAAAATACACTGCGTGCAGATCTGGAGAAAGTTCTGAAGATCTTCCCGGCCCTGCAGGGCAAGGAACAGCAGACAGCCGGGATCTTAAGCGGCGGCCTGCAGCAGATGCTGGCCATAGGCCGGGGCCTGATGGCCAAGCCCAAACTGCTGATGCTGGATGAGCCTTCAATCGGCCTGGCGCCGATGGTAGTGGCCGAGATCATGGCGGTTTTAAGCAAATTGAGAGAAGACGGTACGACAATAATCCTGGTGGAGCAAAATGCGGCCGCGGCTTTCAAAGTTGCCGACCGGGCGCTCGTAATTGAGCGGGGGCAGGTGGTAATCAGCGGTAAGCCCAGTGAGCTTGTAAATAATGAAAGAGTCCAGCACGCTTATCTGGGACGGACCAGGGACCGGGACGACAAAGTAGCCGTTGCTCTCTGATCCGGGGATGTTGGCCATATTTAGCCGGAATTATAAAACAGGAAAAAATAATCGGAGCAAGAATGAGAGGACAGGTCGTTTTTCGCTTGAGCAGCGAAAGGTTTGACCTGGTCCTGTTTCTTGTTTTTGTGATAAATTTTTGAAATAATAATGACTGTCAATTTATTGGAGCAATGGAGGTTGTTTTTTGGTGACTATCATGGAATTACTCGAAAGCAATTCACAGCAATATCCTGATGAACCAAGTCTGATCGAACTCGAACCTGAACAAAACGAGCGCCGGGAAATAACCTGGCTGGAATTTAATAGTATGGCCAACAGGTTCGCCAATTTCCTCTTGTCCCGGAAGATCAAAAAAGGTGATAAAGTTGCCTTGTTGCTGATGAATTGCCTTGAATGGCTGCCGGTTTATTTCGGGATCTTAAAAACAGGCGCTACGGCAGTACCCCTGAACTTTCGCTTTGACGCCGGCGAGATTAAAAAATGTCTCCAGACTGTGGAGACAAAAGTCCTGGTTTACGGGCCTGAGTTCCGGGAGAGAATAAACAAAATTGAAGCTGCCCTGGGAGAACTGCAGAGTATTATTTTTGTAGGCGGCAATTGTCCGGACAAGGCCGAAGATTATTATAAACTATTGCCTGAATTTCCGGCCGTTGCTCCTGGGATTGCCGTTTCCGGGGAAGATGAAGCCGGGTTATATTTTACCTCCGGGACAACAGGGGTTCCGAAACCGATTATTCTTACCCATGCCAATTTATATTCTGCCTGCATTACCGAGTTTGCTCATCACGAACAAACCCGGGAGGACAACTTTTTATGTATCCCGCCTTTGTACCATACCGGGGCCAAAATGCACTGGTTCGGAAGCCTGTTTGCCGGTTCCAAAGCTACGCTTCTCCGGGGGGTAAAACCCGAATGGGTCCTCAAAGCCGTATCGGAAGAAAAAGCAACCATTGTCTGGCTGCTTGTGCCCTGGGCCCAGGATATCCTGGACGCGATTGAGAGCGG
Source organism: Desulfitobacteriaceae bacterium (assembly GCA_035561335.1). Lineage (GTDB taxonomy): Bacteria > Bacillota > Desulfitobacteriia > Desulfitobacteriales > Desulfitobacteriaceae > UBA2264. The sequence continues at coordinate 1,198 of DATMXV010000037.1, read as the reverse complement.
CAAGGTTGATTTGCAGGATTATTGCCTGGAGCAGTGGCGCTTAATGCATATTGGCGCCCAGCCTGTTCCGCCTAGCCTGATCAGGCAGTGGAAAAAGTATTTCCCCAACCAGTTGTATGATACTAATTACGGGTTGAGTGAATCAACCGGTCCCGGTTGTGTCCACCTGGGAATCGAAAATATTCATAAGGTTGGCGCCATAGGAGTGCCGGGTTTCGGCTGGGAAGCAAAGATTGTGGATGAGCAGGGAGTTCCGGTGCCGGATGGGGAGAGAGGAGAAGTTATTGTTAAAGGTCAGGGGGTGATGAAGGGTTACTATAATAACCCGGAAGCAACCGCTGAAGTGTTAAAGGACGGCTGGCTTTACACCGGGGATGTCGGTTACAGGGATAATGAGGGTTTTATCTACCTTGTAGACCGGAAAAAAGATGTTATTATTTCCGGCGGGGAAAATATCTTCCCGGTCGAGATTGAAGATTTTCTCCAGGCCCACGAAGACATCAAGGATGCGGCGGTCATCGGAATGCCGGATAAGCGCTTGATTGAAGTTCCGATAGCGATTGTCGAATTGAAAGCCGGCCGGAACCTGACTGAAGAAAACCTCTTGCAATACTGCAATGCCTTGGCCAGATATAAAAGGCCCAGGAAAATTATTTTTGATAAAGTACCCCGGAACCCGACCGGAAAGATTGAGAAGCCCAAACTCCGGGAAAAATGGGGTAAAGTTTAAATAAGTGTCGACCTCTTAGTAAGGGGAATAATCATCGTGAAAATTAAAGGGGCGTTTTTTGCTTCTTGTGAGTAACCTCACGATATGGATGTGGGCAGGCGTTTACTCTTTTTTCTGCTACGGATAAACAATGAGTATAACATGTATTATGCGTAAACTTATCAAGAGCTTGTTCGAATTTTTCCGGCGAATATAAGGAAACTGCGGTCTGACTCATAATCGTTAACGCATCCTTTGCTAACTCTTCTAATATTAAGCAACCTTGTTTTCCGCCAATAAGTTGAGAAACACTCTTTGAGCGTCCACTGGTCATTATGTTAAAGCCGATAAGGTTTTTGCCCAAATCCTCTACTTGATAGCAGTGAGAATAGGGAACCCTCAACATAGTGGAATGGGCATCGATTATTTCCAACTTTTTTAAGTCAACAGTAATTGATAACTCCATCTCATGTACAGTATCTATTAAAC
>DATMXV010000036.1:0-9338 GCA_035561335.1 Desulfitobacteriaceae bacterium | reverse complement strand
ATTCCAAAGGGTAATTAAATTAATGGATACCAATTGCCAAGGGATAAAAAGCTGAATAGGGAGAGGAGATTTTTGATGAGTAAATCTCAGATAGGTGTTTTTGGACTTGGGGTTATGGGAAAAAACCTTGTCTTAAATATTGCGGATCACGGCTATACTGTATCCGTTTACAACCGTTCACCCGAAAAAACAAAGGAATTGTTAAAGGAAGCCGGAGAAAAAAATATCAGCGGTTGGTATTCTGTAGAAGAGTTTGTCCAATCGCTTGAGGAGCCGCGGAAAATCATTCTGATGGTTAAAGCCGGAGAGGCTGTTGATGCTGCCGTAAAACAGCTGGTACCTTATCTCTCCAAAGGGGATGTATTGATTGACGGGGGCAATTCCTATTATGTCGATACGATCCGGAGAAGTGAGGAGCTTGCCGCTCAGGGATTCAATTTTATCGGTTCAGGTATTTCGGGCGGGGAAGAAGGCGCCCGCCAGGGTCCTGCCATTATGCCGGGCGGGAATGAGGCTGCCTATAAATTGATTGAACCGATTTTGACGGATATTTCGGCCAAAGTCGAGGGAGAAACCTGCTGCAACTTCATAGGTAATGATGGAGCCGGGCATTTTGTAAAAATGGTGCATAATGGGATTGAGTATGCCGATATGCAGTTAATCTGTGAGGCCTACTTCCTCTTGAAAAAAGTACTTCATATGTCGGTACCGGAGCTGCATGAAACCTTTACAGAGTGGAACAAGGGTGAGCTTAATAGTTTTCTCATTGATATTACTGCGGACATCTTTAAAAAAACAGATCCTGATTCCGGCAAATATCTGGTTGATATAATCCTGGATGTCGCCGGGCAGAAAGGTACGGGCAAATGGACCAGTCAGATTGCCCTTGACCTGGGTGTGGCCGTTCCGACGATTACCGAGGCTGTATTTGCGCGCTATATCTCAACTCTTAAGGAGGAGCGTGTTGCCGCGAGCAGGATCCTGAAAGGGCCATTGAATATAGAAGATAAAACCAAGTGCTTTGCCGAATCTGTGAGAAGAGCGCTTTATGCCGGAAAAATTTGTTCATATGCCCAAGGCTTTGCTTTAATGAGTTCAGCTTCCCATAAGCACGGCTGGTCTTTAAACCTCGGCAATATTGCCATGTTATTCAGGGGGGGCTGTATTATCAGGGCCCAATTCCTGAACAGGATCAAGGATGCTTATAAAAAAAATCCAAAACTGTCTAATTTGCTCCTGGATGACTATTTTAAGGAAATAGTCGGAAGCTATCAGCATGAATTAAGAGATGTAGTGATTACTGCCGTGGAATTCGGTCTGCCTGTCCCCGGCTTAGCGAGTGCCCTTGCCTATTATGACAGTTACAGATCTGCCGAACTGCCGCTGAACCTGCTGCAGGCCCAAAGAGATTACTTTGGGGCGCATACGTACCAAAGAGTTGATAAAGAAGGGATATTCCACAGCGAGTGGTAATTATAGGAGGAAGCTCATGAATTTTGCAAATGAAGAAATTAAGAACGGTGATATGTCTAATATTATGGTCATATTCGGGGGCACAGGTGATTTAACCAGCAGGAAGCTGATGCCAGCCCTGTATAATCTGGTTTATGATAAATTATTACCTGAGAAATTCGCCGTGGTTTCTGTAGGGAGAAGAGAAAAGACAAGTGAACAATACCGGGATGAAATGTTGGACTCTTTAACGAGGCATTCCAGAAATAAAATTGATGAGAGCTATTGGGCAAAACTGCGGGAATTGATCTATTATGTCCAGATGGATTTTACCGATCTCAGTGAATATGCAAGACTGAAAGTTTTTCTGGAAGAATTGAACATGAAAACCCAGATCGGTGGGAACCGGGTTTTTTACCTTGCTGTGGCGCCTGAGTATTTTGAAACAATCGTCCATGGCCTTCATATCAGTAATCTTGCCGAAAATATGGGAACCTGGAACAGGCTGGTGATTGAAAAGCCCTTTGGTAAGGACTTGACGACTGCCAGGAAACTGAACAGCAAACTGCTTGATGTTTTTCCGGAAAAAAGTATTTACCGTATAGACCATTACCTTGGCAAGGAAATGATCCAGAATATCATGGTCCTGAGATTCTGTAATTCAGTTTTTGAATCTTTATGGAGCAATAAATTCATAGACAATATCCAGATATCGCTTACGGAAAAGTTTGGGATCGGAAGCAGAGGCGGATATTATGAAAATTCAGGGGCAATGCGGGACATGGTCCAGAGTCATATCATGCAAATCCTGTCATTGGTGGCGATGGAACCGCCCGTGAACCTTAAGACCGATTCCATAAGGACGGAAAAATTAAAGGTTATGCAGGCTATTAAGGTTTTCACCCCGGAACTCCTGAGAGATAATGTTGTCTTTGGGCAGTACGGAAACGGTGTGATTGACGGGATGCCTGTTCCGCCCTACAGGGAAGAAGGGCAGGTGCCGCCAAATTCCGATACGGAAACTTTTGTAGCCTTGAAGCTTTACATTGACAATTTCAGGTGGGCGGGAACGCCTTTCTATATCAGGACAGGAAAACGCCTGGAGGCAAATTCCGGGGAAATTGTTGTCCAATTTAAATCCCTGCCGCAGGTTTTGTACTTTAAAGACGGGCATGTGCAGGAGCCAAACCTTTTGGTATTCCGGATTCAACCTCAAGTGGGGGTATTTTTCCAATTTAATACCAAAGATTTCGGTACTTATCATGATATTGTCGCGACAAAAATGGACACCAGCCATGTCAGCCCCATCCAGGGGAATACCCCTGAAGCCTATGAACGCTTGCTCTATGATATCTTACGCGGGGATGCTACACTTTTTTCACGCTGGGATGAGGTCGAAGCCTCCTGGATGTTTGCCGATAAAATTATTGAATACCGGGAACAAAAAAGACACAGTTTTCCCAATTACAAGGCAGGGACCCTGGGCCCGGTGAAAGCTTTTGAACTATTGGCGCGCGATGGCCGGGAATGGTGGCCTATTCAGGAGAGCCTGGGAGAACGGAAACAATGAAAATATATGATATTTCCATGAAAATCCATCATAATATGCCTGTGTACAAAGGGAAAATAGCAAAAAAACCGGTACTCAAAGTTATGAGCGATTTTAGTTCCGGAACAAGCTTTGAGACAAAGCTGGAACTGAATATGCACACAGGGACGCATATTGACAGGCCCCGGCATTTTTTGCCGGGTGGTAAGACGATTGACCAGCTGGAATTGGAGGAAGTTGTAACCAAATGCCGGGTTTTGGATTTTACAAATGCGGATGGGGAAATTATGAAAGAGCACCTGGCGGGAAAAAGGATTAAGGAAGGCGATTTCATCCTCCTTAAGACAAAGAATTCATTCCTGAATATTTTAGAGGGGGAATTCAGCTATCTTGATAAAACAGGCGCCGATTACCTGAAAAAGATTGGAGTACGGGGAGTTGGGATTGATGCCTTGGGAATTGAACGCCGCCAGCCTGATCATGAGACCCATAAAATACTGCTGGGGGCAGGGATTGTTATTTTAGAGGGGTTGAGGCTGAAAGAAGTGGCAGAGGGTGAATACCTGCTGGTTGCCGCTCCCCTGAATGTAGTTGGCGCTGAGGCAGCTCCGGTCAGGGCGGTCTTAATTGAATAAGTTTGGCGAGTAACCGGGGCCTACCGCCCTTTTTTTTTAATGTACTGTTCAGGTAAAAATGAGTGTTGATTGCACTTGCCCGAAAAATGGTATAAAATGGATGAGGATGGATTGGGAAAAGGTGGACAATATATAAATAATAAGCAAGAGTTGATATCTTTTCTCAGATTAGTTTTTGAGGTAAAATAGCAATGAATGTGTATAAATAAGTTTTAATTTCCTTATGGAGGATTTTGAGGGGAACCTGATGCGCATACCGAAGAGCTTATTCATTGGTCTGGTTTTGATAAGTATAGTATTTTGTACTCTGTTATTTTGCAAAACCTTATCGTCCCGGGAAAGTTATCAGAAAATTAAACAAATAAGTCAAGCGACTAAAGATTCCCTTGACATTAAGTTCGAGGGAAAAGACCTGAACCTGACCCAAGCGATTTATATCCATGAAAATCGCTATTATTTACCGCTCAATGAGCTTATTTCCCAGGCTAATGGCAAATGTTCTATAGCAGGTAATACAATCATAATAGAAGTTTCTAATCTGAAGAGGACAATTAATACCGAGACCAATTCCTTTAATTCGGATGGCAACCAAATTAAATTAAGAATGAACATAATTTTCAATGAGGATAATGTTTATCTAGCAATGATTGATATTTGCCGGCTTCTGAATTTAAAAACTGATTGGGATATTGAACATAATATGGTCTCCTTTTATTTCAACCGTGACAAATTGATTCACAAAAAATATCCAACCTTAGGTAAGCCTGCTTTAATTAGAATAGAAGATATCTCTGCCGGTCCTTTATATAATCAACCCGAAGCTTTGGCAAAACTCAGGATTATTACCGATTACTTATATTCTGAGCATGTTCCCTTCCATGTTGCCTGGGTCCCCAGATTTATTGACCCCCGGCCCTCTTCTTATACGGATAATGACATATCCAAAAAAAACAGCATGATTAATGCTGACTTTGTCTATACCCTTGATTATATGCTGGACAAAAACGGTTTAATTGGTCTTCACGGCTATACTCATCAATATGGGAATACAGTAAGTCTTTGCGGCACAGAGTTTCACCTGGAAGCCAATGATGGGATTCCGGCAACTGATCAATATGTGCAGGAAAGAATAAACCTGGCAATTAATACTGCCAATAAATTAGATATTCCTTATAGCTTTTTTGAAGTTCCCCATTATACTATCGCTGCTGAGGAACTTAAAGTTTTAGAGGACAACTTTAAAATATTATATCAAAGCTATCCCGGCGAACCCAATAAAATAGTCGACAAAATAAACGATGATCATGATACCAAGTATATTCCTACCCCCCTTGAGTATGTTAAAGGCAAAAATGATATTTCCGGGGTGATGCAAAGAATCAATAATCTGGAAGATAGCACTCTGGCGAGTTTTTATTATCATCCTTTCTTGGAGTTCAGTGAGATTCAAACCTTCAAAGAAAGCGATGGCTATCCCTCATATACTTATAACGAAACATCAATACTTCATCAATTAATCGATTTATTCAATGAAAAAGGGTATAAGTTTATAACTGTTAATGATATAAATAATTAACCTTATTAATTACTGCTCTGAAAATAAATTATTACATAAGATATCCTACTCCGGAAGATTCAAATGTACGTTCACCGGTGCTCCAGAGCTGCTCACTCCATTGCGCAGCTAAAGTACCAAAACCTTTGGGATAGTCTGCATGTAACGTAGCTTTTTTGCCGTCACGCCACTTTGCCGTCCATGGCAGTGGCTAATCAAGACATCCTTGTCTTAGCCATGGCAAAAGCTGCATCAGTCCATCACGACACTATCGCCATCCGTGGCGGTGTCTAATCAAAACATCCGTGTTTTAGTCATGGACAAGTCACTTCTTAACGCTGCTCCGTTTCGTTCGCTTACGCTCTTCCGCGAAAACGGTTCTCTTTACACTTGAATCTCCCTCCGTTTAATTTTCATCCTTCTGATGGTGCTTCAGAAAGCATCGGAGTCTGTTTGCTTGATCTTTCTTAAGATATCTTTTAGTTAAAATATTTAGTTAAGAACCTGTTTACTGGTTTTTTCCCTGATGAAGCTTGATATAAATTAAATTGCTTTTCTAAAAAATCATCTTCTAAATTAACGTTCAGGTTGTCTACAATAATTTTCCGGCGCAGGTATTCTTTAAACCGGCCTAATAACTCGCCGCTAAGATTTTTTTGCCTGGCAAAAGCATATAAGCCGGTCCAATCTATCTGGTTTAACAACTCTTTAATCTGCTGACAAGACTTCTTAATTTCTGATTGGATTGCTTCCAGCCTTTGATAATCCTCCGGATTTCTTTGTTTACCGCCGCAAAAATCAGCCTGCCATAAGGTTAAAATCTCTCCCACTCTCTCTGCAGAATAGCCTCTCCCGTCCCAGCCTGATTCCCAGGCAAACTTTCGGGCCTTATTCCTCAGATTTTCCGAAGAAGTGTTTCCCTTTAACTCATTCCTGAACATTAAAGTGCCATTCATATGATGTTCTATTAAATAGACTAATTCTGCTTCCCCATTTCTCCTGGGAATATTTAAAAACATTGACCAGCGAAACCGGGGCAGAATTTCTTTGATCAAGCGGGCGCTTTCCCGTTCATGGCCTAAAAAGTGGCGTTTCCCTTCCTGGACCCACTCAAATTCTTTTCCGCCCGGAACAGCAGTTTTGATCCGTTTTACTTGAATGGTTCCCGGGTAATTGTCTAAACAGGCCCCGCGTACTTCAACAAAATTATTTTTAAAACGTGCAAGCTTCTTGCCTAAAATCCGGTATTCACCTAACCGGAAGTCATTTTGCCGGTATCCCAATCTGCCCCGCACATAGCATTCCCGGCTCGCGGTCTCCCATTTGCCCAGATCATGAAAAAGTCCTGCCAGCCGGATTAATAACCGGGCCGGAGTATTTCCGACAACCTGAAGGGTATGTTCCCAGGCATCTTTAGTATGATAACGATTCTGGGCCAGTCCCTTTAATCTGGCTAATTCCGGAAGAAAAAAACTGAAAAAGCCTAATTCATCCAGGAAATTAAGCCCCCCTGCCACATCATCCAGCAATAAAATTTTGCTGAATTCATCAGTTACCCGCTCAGGCGCTGTCCGGGCCAACTCAGGTAAAGCCCTGACAGCCTCTTGCCAGGTTAAAGTCTCAACCTTAAACTTGAACTTGACAGCGAGTCTAACCATGCGTAAAATACGTACCGGGTCTTCGGCAAAACGTTTACCGGCATCACCGCAGGCTTTCAGCAAGCCGGATTTTAAATCCGGAATACCTGCCAAGGGATCTTCCAGTTGTTTAGTCCCCACATTATAATAGATAGCATTAATCGTAAAATCCCTTCTTAAGGCATCTTCCTGGAGATTCCCGGAGAATTCTGTTAAATCCAGCCTTTCATCATTATTAAAAACCGAGATTGTGGGAAATTTTGCTCCAATTCGGCGCGGGTGATAACCCCATTTACTTAATGAAACTTCCAGTTCCTCAAATGATAAGGCAACTACAGCATCCAGATCCCGGTAATCCGCCTGCAGTTGGGCATCCCTGACTGCTCCGCCGACTATATAAGTTTCTCCCAGTTCACTGAGTTTTGTTAAGATCTCTTGTTGAAAGGATGTACCGAGCATGGGATTCCCTCCGAGTGTTAATAAAATACTGAAATCCTGGAATTGACCTGAATATGCCATGGACTATCCGGACCTATCTCGCCATCAAGATCACAACGGGAAACACTGTCGGTATAAATTGTTATTTCTTCAATTTGGAACTTTTCGATTCTTTCGTGGTCTGCCTGCTCTCCCCGTAAGGCATTCAAGAGAATCCGCAATGTATCCGGCCAACCTGTTTGTCGGACAATCAAGACATCTAATTTTCCATCACTAAGGGAAGCCCCGGGTACTAACCGTCTTAATCCTCCTACGGAAAAACCGTTAACAGCCAGGAATAATAAAATATCCTCGTCAAAATTAAGATCATTATGGACAAATCTGATTCTGAAAGGCCGATAGGTCGGTAAAGTTTCCAACCCTTTAAGGTAGTAGGCCAACTGGCCCAAGGTATTCTTGATCCGGATATCCACTTGGGAAGAAACATCCGTTAATAATCCGGCACAGGCAACATTGACAAAATAACGTTGATTCACCATCCCGACATCCATCCCGAATGTCCTGCCTCTGGCAATAACCTCACAAGCCTGAAGCAGACGCTGGGGTAAATGTAAAGCATAGGCTAAATCATTAGCAGTTCCAACCGGGAGAATTCCCAAGACCGGGCGTTCCCTGGCAGGAATTTTCATTAAGCCGTTTACCGCCTGGTGGATACTTCCATCCCCGCCGGCAATAACAAAACTATCGACATCAGCGCATTGTTCAGACACTCGCTCGATATCGGCCGGTGAACTGGCGCGATGAATACTCACTTCATGGCCGCTCTCCTGAAAAATCCTGATAGCCGTATCTAACTGGGAAGCAAATTTACGGCGGCCGGCATAAGGATTATATACTAAACGCATTTGTTTACTTCTCATAAAACCGGGGACTCCTTCATTGAAATTAGATTAAATTTTCCGGGTTTAATCCCTGGAGATCAGAGGGAACAAACCTGCCGTCTTTACGAACAAGTTTATTATCAAAATATATTTCTCCGCCGCCATATTCCGGCCGTTGAATATTGACTAAATCCCAATGAATTGCTGATTTATTGCCATTATTACAATCATCATAGCTGGATCCGGGAGTAAAGTGAAAACTGCCGTTTATTTTTTCATCAAAAAGGGTATCTTTCATGGGTTTAAGGATAAAAGGATTAATTCCCAAAGCAAATTCACCAATATAGCGGGCCCCTTCATCAGTATCAAGGATACTGTTCAGCCGTTCAGTATTATTGGCAGCAGCATTAATAATTTTACCGTCCTTAAATTCCAAAACAATTGCTTCGAAAGTAAAGCCTTGATAAACTGCAGGTGTATTATAACTTATCTTGCCATTAACCGAATCCCTGACCGGCGCGGTAAATATTTCCCCGTCCGGAATGTTCAGGCGGCCGGCACATTTAATTACCGGCAGGCCCTTAATCAGGAATTTCAAATCAGTACCCGGACCGAGAATATTAACCTGATTGGTCTCTTCCATTAATCGGACAAGAGGATTCATTGCTTCAGACATTTTCGCATAATCCAGGTTGCAAACATCAAAGTAAAAATCCTCAAAACTTTCAATACTCATACCGGAAAGCTGGGCCATGGAAGCATTAGGATAACGCAATACACACCAGCGGGTATGGGGGACACGTTGTTGGGAATGAACGATTTTTGAATAATGGGACATGTAAATCGCTAATTTTTCACTGGGTATATCTGACCATTCATTCACATTTTCCCCGGACCTTAAGCCAATATAGGCTTGCATCTCACTCATCCGGGCCAGGTCCCAACGGGCCATAGCATCTGCCTGCGGGATTGTTAAACCTTTCAATATCTCCCGCATTAAGGTCTGATCGGATATAGACAAAAACGGTATGCCTCCCGCTAAATAAGCATGCCTGACTAATGCTTGAGCTAAAGGAATTTCCAAGCCGATAACTTCTATCAAAACCTTTTCATCTTTTTTGAGGTCAAGTGAATAATTAATAATTTTTTTTGCTAATTTTTCTATTCTTGAATCTTTCGTAAGAAACACAC
>DATMXV010000035.1:0-20976 GCA_035561335.1 Desulfitobacteriaceae bacterium | reverse complement strand
TAATAAAACCACTTCTCTTATTAAATCGCTTCGCTCATCCATATAATATAAAAAAATCAATGAAAAGTACAGATGTGACAGAAGTTAGGATTTTAATTGCATAGACGTAAAGGGGCCTCACTGTTTATTAATCAGCCTCTGTTTCAGTGTAGGTACAGGTTTTGACTAAATGATTATACACTCTTTCAAATGAATCGCAAGTATAATCCAAAAGTTTATCACCGCCATAGGGAGCTTTCTGGATAAGGGCAATTGTAATTTCTTTGGCGATAACTTCAAAAGCTTGATTCTTCTTATGGTCAGACATGTAAGTACACCCCTTTTGCGAAAAATTTGGCCCCCTTACTATCTGATATAATTTTTTGCATAAAAGAGAAGAAAAATTCTCAGAAGCCGTAAACTTGTTTTACTCTTTTTTCCGCTTTAGGCAAAAGGAATGCTGTCCGGGTTGTAGAATATAGTATCCTATGAAAATATGAAAAATTTCTGGTTTTTAAATTTTAATTACCCGTATATTCCGGGAAGGAGTGGAACTATTTCATGAGGGTTGGTTATCTTGGGCCAAGGGGGACGTTTAGTGAAGAAGCGGCTGCCCGCTGTTTTAGGCAGCAGGACGCAGAATTAGTGGCTTTCCCAACGATTATTGATGTTCTGGAAGAAGTACAGTCCGGGACAATTGATAAAGCTGTAGTGCCGATCGAGAACACATTTGAAGGTTCAATTACAATGGCTGTGGATAGTTTGGCGGCAAGTCCGGACTTGTTTGTCCAAGCTGAAATTATTATGGCTATTTCCCAGCACTTACTTGGCCTGGAGCAAGCTGATCTTACTGATATTAAAGAAGTATGGTCTATACCGCCGGCTTTTGCCCAATGCCGGAATTTTATTCGGGAACATCAGTTTAATACCAGAAATTTTGACAGTACTGTTTCTGCTGCTCTGGAATTAAAGAAACAAGGCAGAAGCGATGTCGGGGCAATTGCTTCCGAATGGGCGGCAAAGCAACTGGGCTTAAAAATACTTGCCGGCAACATTCAGTATTCAACTGAAAATCATACCCGTTTTATTATTGTCACAAAGGGACGGCAGTTAATGGCCAATCCGCAAAAGACTATGCTGCTGATCATCCCTTCCCAGGAATATGTTGGTGTTCTCTCCAATATAACTCATGTCTTTGCCGCTTTAAATCTGAATCTTTCCTGGATAGAATCCCGTCCTACCAAGACCAAACTCGGCACATACCAGTTTTATCTTGATGTCGAGGCCGGCATGGAAGATGAGCGCATGTCCAAAGCCTTGGCAATCCTTCAGATTTTCGATAATAATGTCCGGATTTTAGGAAGCTATGTGACAATTAATAATCCTGATTAATTATACATAACGAATCATTTATACGGAGAAACTTGAAAAATATAAACAATAGTTGACGATAATTATATTTTATTGAAAACCGGTCTTTGCCAATGGTTGTACAAAGAAAAATATTTTGCTAAAGTAGGAGTAAGTTGTTGTTAAATATAAAGACAGAAGGATGGTTTAGGATGTTTAAGCTCGAAAAAGAAGAATTTAAAGGCCGGGATTTTATTTGCATGAATGATTTTACCCCGGAACAGATAAGCTATCTGCTGGATGTGGCGGCTCATCTCAAAGCTGAGCGTAAGGCCGGGATTTCTCATCCTATTTTACAGGGTAAGTCCTTGGCGATGATTTTTACAAAGTCATCTACGCGTACCCGGGTAGCTTTTGAGGCCGGTATCTATCAGTTGGGAGGGCAGGCTTTATTTTTGAGCGATCGGGATATCCAGTTAGGGAGAGGGGAACCGATCGCAGATACAGCCAGGGTCCTTTCGCGAATGGTTGACGGCATTATGATCAGAACCTTTAGTCACCAGGAGGTCCTGGACCTGGCAGAACAGGCCACAATACCTGTGATCAATGGTTTGACCGACCTCCTGCATCCAACCCAGGTATTGGCAGATTTGCTAACTATTCAGGAATATAAAGGAAGATTGAACGGGTTAAAGATGGCTTACATTGGAGACGGAAACAATATGGCCCATTCTTTAATGATCGGCGCGAAAATGGGTCTTCATGTTGTTGTCGCCTCTCCGGAAGGATATAAACCTGATCCGGAGATAGTTGCTTTGGCTCAAACCGGCGCTCTGAAAAATGGCGGTCTGGTTGAGGTTATCGATAATCCGCAGAAAGCTGCCCGTGAGGCCGACATTCTTTATACAGATGTCTGGACCAGTATGGGTCAGGAACAGGAATCAGCTGTTCGTTTGCAGGTATTTAAGAATTATCAGATTAATTCTGAGCTTTTAAAGCTTGCCCGCCGGGACGCTATTGTGTTGCATTGTCTGCCGGCCCATCGGGGGGAAGAGATCACTGCCGATGTGTTTGAAGGGCCCCAGTCTGTAGTTTTTGATGAGGCTGAAAACAGGCTGCATGCCCATAAAGCAATTATGGCCCTGGTTATGTAAAGCGGTTAAGATATTTTGTCCCACAGTTGCGGAAAATAAAGGAATTTAGGTTAGGGGCCTTTAATATATTAATTAAAAATAAATATTTTTTGGGCTGTTAAGAGAATATGGGTTCATAAGATGAGCTAACGAAGATGTGAGTTAACTAAATTTTCTCCGGATCCCTTGCAAACCGGGAAATTCGGGACAGAGGCAGGGAAAAGCCGGTTTTATCGGAGATAATAGTTAAAGAGGAGGGCTTGCTTGGTGAAGAAATTAAGAGTGCTTATTTTTTCAGCTACTTTTGGCGCTGGGCATGTACGCGCAGCCGAAGCAATATTTGAAGCAATTCGAGCCAAGGAACCTGGTTCGGAAATAATCCACCTTGATTTTGGGGAATTTCTGAATAAAACAATTAATACGGTTATCAAAAGCACCTATATAGAGCTTATTAAACATACTCCTAAACTTTGGGGGAAATTTTATTACCGGACGTCCAGGATTTCTCATCAGTCGGTTTTTCAGCGTGTTCTTAACCGCTTGGGAAGACGGGAATTTTTAGAATATATTAACTCATTGCAGCCTGATTTAATAATTTGTACTTATCCGACAGTTGCCGGGATTCTGGCGCAATTACGGTTAAACCAGACCCTGGATATTCCTTTGGTGACGGTTGTTACCGATTATGCAATCCATAGTCAATGGATCCATCCCGGGATAGATTTATATATTGTTGGCTGCCAGGATGTCAGCGAAGGTTTGGTTGCCAGGGGGATCGAAAAGCGCAGGATTAAAGTCACCGGGATCCCAGTCAGTCCTAAGTTTGAAATTCCTTTGGAACGTCATAGTTTATGTAAAAAATTTGGCCTGGATCCGGAACGTTTAACCTTACTGGTCATGGGTGGAGCGTATGGGGTCCTTGACGGGGCTAAATTAATCAGTAAAATAATCGCTGAATCCACGGCGGCTATTCAGGCTATTATTGTCTGCGGCCGTGACGAAAAACTTTACAAAGCCTTGGATTCAATTATTTTAGAGACCCGCAATCCTATTCTGCTCTTGGGTTATGTCAGAAATGTTGAGGAACTAATGACTGTCTCTGATTTAATCATCACCAAGGCGGGCGGACTTACTGTTTCCGAAGCCCTAACCAAGCGGCTGCCCCTGGTAATTTATAAGCCTATTCCGGGTCAGGAGGAGGCAAATGCCATTTATGTGCAAAAAATTGAGGCTGGGCTGGTTGCTTACACTCTTGAGGAGCTGGAAGGAATTTTATATAGATTAATTAATCAGCCTCAGGATTTAAAAAGTATGTGCCAGGCAGCAGAGAGAGCGGTTATGGGAAATTCAGCGGAACAGGCGGTTGGCCATATCTTAAAACTCATTGACAAGCAAAATATTGTGCAAAAGATCGGGTGACCTTATGATACCTCTGTTTGTTTTGGGGTTAAGCGAATTTGTGCGCGGGGCCTTGGTCTTTAGTTTAATTCCTTTATTTGGCCAGAAAGTTGCCGGATTATCTTTAGGTACCATAGGGACAGCTATTTCCTTGCACTATTTTTTTGATAATCTTTTTCGTTTAATTGCCGGCTGGGTAGTTGACCGGATGGGTGGAAAAACCATCCTTTCCGCAGGGATTATTCTTTCCGGTTTGGGTATTTTTTTCCTGTATGCCCATTGGAGTGTGGGCTGGTTTTGGTTGGGAGCCGGTCTTTATGGTTTAGGGACAGCTCCTCTTTGGCCCACGGTAATTGCCGGGATCGCCGCGAAAACCCCGGCGGTTAAACTGGGCGAAGTCTTAAGCACGGTTTTTATCGCCTGGCTGATAGGAGCAGGTCTGGGACCGGTGATCGTGAATTTTATTATTAATCAGTCATATTCAGAGGCTTTTTTGGTCCTGGGATTGTTTTTGCTTTTTGCTTTCGTTTTAACTTTGGCCGGGGAGTTTTCGGAGGCCGGACGCCATGTTTGCCAGGCATTACCGGGCTATTTCCGGGATTTGTGGGGCAAGCTTGTGGAACTGCGCCTGCTTTATCCGGGGATGTTTATTCAAACCATGTCCTTAGGGATATTAATTCCCATTATCGCTATTTTTACGGAAACAGTATGGGGTTTCAGACCGGACCAGTTCAGTTACCTTTTGATAGGCGGGGGTTCTTTCACTGTTCTATTATTGATCCCGGCCGGAAAAATTACTGACCGGTTGGGAATCAAGTTTTCTTTGACAGGCGGTTTTTTCCTGGCCGGGCTTTGTTTGCTGCTCTTACCCCTGCAAAGATCGGTTTATTGGGTCCTGGTAATCGGCGCTTTCCTGGGAGTTTCTTATGCTTTCATTCTTCCGGCCTGGAACAGTTTGCAGGCCCGGGCCGCTTCGCCGGAAAAACGGGGTACGATGTGGGCTATCTTTATGACGATCGAGGGAATAGGAACTGCCAGCGGGGCTTTTATCGGTGGTAAAGTATCTGATATTTTTGGTCAGCAATCACCTTTTTATGTTAGTTCAGCGGTATTAATTGCGATGGCTCTCTTTTATGCTTTTGGCAATATTAATAAATTGATGCAGCCAACTTAGTAAGCAAGGAAAAGGTTGGGAGAAGAGTATGGCTTGGGGATATGCGCTAGCTGTTTTATTTATTTTCGGAGTAGCTGCTTACACGGTTATTCCTGATTTGTTTCTCCATCGTTTGGGGTTGGGCAGCTGGAAAAGACAATATACTCCCGGTGTTGCCCTGACCTTTGATGATGGTCCTGATCCGGAGTATACTCCGAGAATTCTGGAGATTTTAGCTCGTTATAATGTTCGGGCCGCTTTTTTTTTAATCGGGAAAAAGGCTGCCCAATTTCCCGGGTTAACCAAAGAAATTTTGGCCCGGGGCCATAAGCTTGGTCTTCATTCCCAGAATCATCGCTATGCCTGGTTTTCATTGCCTTGGACGACCTGGGGCGAGTGGGAAGAAGCGGCTGCCGGTATAGAAAAAATTACCGGTCAGCAGGTCGAGTGGGTACGCCCTCCCTGGGGAACTTTTAATCTGGTAACCTGGTGGTGGGTAATTAAGCGCCGGAAAAGGATTGTCCTCTGGAATAATGAAGGTCATGATTGGCAGGTCAGGTATTCTGCTGAGCAAATTGCCAAACGGATCCTCAAAAAAGCGAAGCCGGGCGGAATTATTGTTTTGCACGAAAGCGGCGGTGAGGCGGGCGCTCCGGAACAAGCTTTGCGGGCCTTGGAAATTATTTGTCAAGATCTTGAGGCGAAGAATAAACTGCCTGTTGTTCCTTTGGAATTTCCTGATTGGGGCCGCATCAGGAGATTGTATTTTACCCTTTGGCAAAAATGGGAAGAAATTTTTGCTAATATTTATCAACTTGAGGAAATTAATTCCACAAACTTATTTCGCTTGACCCGAACAAGATATAAAGGTCCGGAATTATATAATAAAGTGGGGCAGCTATTGGCCCAAAAGGGAGATTTGGTTGCCGAATTACACATAGATAGTTTGCGTTTAAGCGGTAAGGGTACGGATATCCACACCATTGGGATCAAAGCTCTCAGGCAGGCCAGGGAGTCTTTCCCCGAGTTAGCTGCTTATCTGAACAATAATCCTGCCTATTCAGAAATACGGGTTATTATGGGAGTTTCCTTATTGGACCGGGGAGTAAAGGGACTCGGTTTCAATATTCAGGAGGTTTCCCCAAATTGGTTTTATCGGGGTATAGAAGTACTGCAAAAATTAAATTCAAGAATTTATCAGCCGCTTAAAAAAGCAGGCAGAAATAAACAATTAGACAGTAAACCTAAAATTATCTGGATAAGCAAAGAAGAACTCTTGAGCCGCTGGTTGCGGGAGACTTGATTTTAGATGCTGATTCTGGTAAAATAGTTCAGATTGATAGCCCTCAAAGCGGGGCTTTTTTAATCATTATTTTATTCTATGAAACAGCGCTCATTATATATTTTTGGGTGCAGGGTATAGCGGTGGTTTGTAGTCTTGCTAAATCGGTAAGACTAGATTAGAATCTGCCTGCGGCCTTTCCAAGATAAAGTGAAGTTTAAGGGGGAACAAATGTATGTCGGTGAATTTGGAGAAAATAGATAAAAATGTAGTTCAGCTTGAAGTAACTGTTGAATCAGATAAATTATCTGTCGCAGTTAATCAGGCTGCTAAGGTAATGGCCGGCAAGGTAAATATCCCGGGATTCAGAAAGGGTAAAGCCCCGCGCAAGATGGTGGAATTGCATGTGGGGACCCAGGCTCTTTTAAATGAGGCGGTTGAGGATTTGATCGGGATATCTTACCCTCAAGCTGTTATTGAGAGCGGGATATCTCCTGTTGATCGGCCGGATATAGATATTGTCCAGCTTGAAGAAGGGAAAGAATTAATCTATAAGGCTAAAGTAGTTGTCAAGCCTGAGGTTATTTTAGGTGAATACAAGGGTCTGAAGGTGGAGAAGGAAGCAGCGGTTGTTGAAGACGCCCAAGTTGATGAAGACCTTAAGAACAAACAACAACAGCATGCTCTTTTAAAAAATATTGAAGAAGGACCAATAATTGAAGGGGATACGGCAACCATAGATTTTGAGGGTTTTGTTGACGGGGTTGCTTTTGACGGCGGTAAAGGTGAGGACCATGATCTGGTTATCGGATCAGGTACTTTTATCCCCGGTTTTGAAGAACAATTAATCGGAATTGAAGTTGGACAGGAAACAGATGTCAATGTTCAGTTCCCTGCTGAATACCATAGTAATGAACTTGCTGGTAAAGATGCCGTATTTAAAGTCAAGGTCAAGAAGATCCAGCGTAAAGAGCTGGCGCCTATTGATGATGAATTTGCCAAGGATATCAGTGAGTTTGAAACATTAGAGGAATTAAAAACAGATATCCGCAGTAAACTTATTAAAACTGCTGAAGAACGTACTGAATCAAACTATCGTAATGCTGTTATAACTAAAGTGGTGGATAATGCCAGTGTGGAAATTCCCCCGGTAATGATCGATAACCGTGTCGATTCAATGGTCAGGGATTTTGGGCGCAACTTATCTTACCAAGGACTATCTTTAGAGCAATATTTCAGTTATACTAACTCTAATGAAGAGGATATGAAGGAACAATTTCGTTCTAAAGCAACGGAAAGTGTAAAAACTGAACTTGTTGTCGAAGCAATTACCAAGGCGGAAGGGATAACTGTTTCCGAGGAAGAATTTGAGGCGGAATTGGCAAAAATGTCTGAAGCTTTCAACCAAAGAGCAGAAGTATTGAAGAAAAGCCTTGAGTCACGGGGAGAATTGGATTTCATAAAAAACGGTCTTGCTTATCAAAAAACCGTTACGTTTTTAATTGATCAGAATGCATAACTAGAAGCGTTGAGGGAAATTCTGAGATAAAGAGGTGAGAGGATGGCAAAGCATAATGATGAGAAAAACCAACTAAAATGTTCTTTTTGCGGGAAAACTCAGGAGCAAGTCAAAAAACTTGTAGCTGGCCCGGGAGTTTATATTTGTGATGAATGCATTGAATTGTGTAATGAAATTATTGAGGAAGAACTCAGTGAAGATTTGGGAATTGAAATCGGCGATATTCCCAAACCGAAGGAGATCCGAATAATATTGGATCAATATGTAATAGGCCAGGAACAAGCAAAAAAGACCTTGTCTGTAGCCGTTTATAACCATTATAAGCGGATTAATCTGGGAATGAAAATTGATGATGTAGAATTGCAGAAATCAAACATTATCATGTTAGGTCCGACAGGTTCAGGTAAAACTTTGCTTGCCTCTACTTTAGCCAAAGTCCTCAACGTTCCGTTTGCGATTGCTGACGCTACTTCCCTGACTGAAGCGGGGTATGTCGGTGAAGACGTGGAAAATATCCTCTTAAAACTAATCCAGGCTGCAGACTATGATGTGGAAAAAGCAGAAAAAGGGATAGTTTATATTGATGAGATAGACAAAATTGCCCGCAAGTCAGAAAATCCCTCAATCACCAGGGATGTTTCCGGGGAAGGTGTGCAACAGGCCTTACTGAAGATTTTAGAAGGGACAGTCGCCAGTGTCCCTCCGCAAGGAGGCCGTAAACATCCTCATCAGGAATTTATTCAGCTTGATACAACCAATATTTTGTTTATTGTCGGCGGGGCTTTTGATGGGATTGAAAAGATTATCCAAAACCGGATAGGTAAAAAGGTCATGGGTTTTGGCGCTGAAGTCCGGAAGAAAAGGGATATTGACATTGGCGAAATTCTGAAAGAGATTTTGCCTGGCGATCTTCTCAAATTTGGCTTGATTCCTGAATTTGTGGGAAGATTACCGGTGATTGTTACTTTAGATGCTTTAGATGAAGATGCTTTAATCCGTATTTTAACTGAACCTAAAAATGCTTTGGTTAAGCAATACCAAAAACTGCTTGAATTAGACGGGATTAATTTGGAATTTAAGGATGATGCCCTGACGGCAATTTCCGAGGAAGCTATCAGGCGCAATACCGGGGCCCGTGGTTTACGTTCAATCGTTGAGGAGATCTTACTTAATGTGATGTATGATCTGCCTTCCCGGACCGATGTTACCAAATGTTATATTACCCGTGATGTTGTCCTGAAAAAAGAAGAACCATTATTGGTGACTACCGATAAGGTGAAAAAGAATAAAAAAGAAGAGTCAGCGTAAGAGACGGGAGACAGAGGTCAGAAGCCAGAAGACAGAGGCCCGAGGTCAGAAGTCAGGAGTCCGAAGACAGAATAAAGAACGATTAATTGCCGGAAAGAGGTTTGGCACTTTAACTGTGTAGTCAGTGAGTAGCTCCGGAGTGATGGTGAACACGAAAGTCCACAGTGTGGACTTTCGCCGTAGGCGCATATCCCCAAATAATGACTTTACGCCGAAGGATTCACAGGGATCTCCCGGAGGGGTTATTAAGATACAAGTAAAATGATAGGTAAAAATATAGGAAGTTTGGAATAAACACCAAGCTTCCTTTTTATCTTAATAAATTGGTTTCAATATCTCATTTGTGGTAATACTAACAAGTGGAATATAACACAGGAGGGAAGCAAATGAATGGTCTCAGCGGACTGGTGATGATGATTCAGCTTATTTTTGCTATTGTTATCGGATTATATTTTTGGGGAATGCTAAAGACCCAACATGGAACTAAAATTTGTGTGGAAAAAGACTCACGCCGGGAATTACAGAAGTTAGAGACGTTGCGGAAGATTGTTTTAACAACTCCGCTTGCCGAAAAGACCAGGCCAAAAAGTTTTTCTGAGATAATCGGCCAGGCGGAAGGGATTAAAGCTTTACGCGCTGCCTTATGCGGACCCAACCCCCAGCATGTAATTATTTATGGTCCGCCTGGTATTGGGAAAACGGCTGCTGCCCGTTTGCTCCTGGAAGAGGCCAAAAAAAATTGCCTTTCTCCTTTCAAAGAGAACGCTCATTTTATTGAAATTGATGGGGCTACTGCCCGTTTTGATGAGCGGGGGATTGCCGATCCCCTGATTGGTTCTGTTCATGATCCGATTTATCAGGGGGCGGGGGCAATGGGTATGGCGGGGATTCCCCAGCCCAAAGCCGGGGCTGTGACCAAAGCTCATGGCGGAATTTTATTTATTGACGAAATTGGCGAACTTCACCCTATTCAGATTAATAAGCTTCTGAAAGTGCTTGAAGACCGGAAAGTAATCCTGGAAAGTTCTTATTATAGCAGTGAAGATACTAATATCCCGGCTCATATTCACGACATATTTCAAAATGGCTTGCCGGCGGATTTTCGTTTGGTCGGGGCAACAACAAGGGGTCCGGAGGAGATTCCTCCGGCGATCCGTTCGCGTTGTATGGAAATCTATTTCCGGTCCCTTTTACCGGCTGAAATTGCCTGTATTGCCCGGGGAGCGGCCGAAAAAATGGGGATATCCATCAGTGAAAAGGCCTTGGAGGTTATTAAAAATTATGCGGCGAATGGCCGGGAAGCTGTGAATATTGTCCAATTAGCTACCGGGGTTGTACAAACTGATGAGGTAAAAGAAATCAGTGCCGAAATTATTGAATGGGTAGTAATGTCCGGGCGCTATATGCCCCGAAATGAAAAGAAAATTTCAGATGAACCACTGATTGGGGCGGTTAATGGTTTGGCAGTGTACGGCCCTGATCTGGGGATGCTGCTGGAACTGGAGGTAACTGCCCACCGGGTTGCGGCTGGCAGCGGAGAATTGCAGGTAACCGGAATTATTGAGGAAGAGGAATTGGAGGGTTCCCGTAAAAAAATCCGCCGTAAAAGTATGGCCCGCAGTTCAATTGAAAATGTTTTGACAGTTCTCCGTCAGGAACTGGCGATTGAAAGTAAAGATTATGATATCCATGTGAATTTTCCGGGAGGTGTCCCTATAGACGGCCCGTCCGCAGGGATCGCGATTGCTGTTGCTGTAGTTTCGGCAATTCGTCAGCAAAAAGTCGATAATTACACGGCAATGACAGGAGAATTATCAATTCATGGTAAAATTAATCCGGTAGGAGGAATAACTGCCAAAATTGAAGCAGCCCGTCAGGCGGGTTGTTTAAGGGTTTTAATCCCTGCAGAAAACTGGCAAGAGCAGTTCAGCAAGAAAGAATTTGGGATTGAAATTATTCCTGTTGCTAAAGTTAATGAAGTTTTGCTTAAAGTCCTTTTCGCCAAGGATAGGCCGGAAATAATTGATAAGAATGAAAAGTTGGAATTAAGGCCTTCTCTGGAAGAAGTGCTGGCAAAATTGGATTTTGGCTTAGGGAATTTGCCTGATCGGGGTAAAACATGTTAAAATAATTTGTACACCTTCAATGAAGAGGATTATAAATCAGGACTATCAAATGGAATAGTTTTCAATAGACATAGCACACTAATTCCAGTGTGTTTTTTATGTCCTGAATTTAATAAAAAAGGATCATGAATCAGATATTCAGGGATTTGAACATTGAAGATTGAGGGGGTTTTTCCGTGACCAAAGAACTTAAGTTGCCGCTGGTTCCCCTGCGGGGGATTCTCGTTTTCCCTTATATGGTGAGTCATTTGGATGTAGGACGGGAACGTTCTATGGCAGCTATTGAAGAAGCCATGTTAGGAGATAGAAAAGTTCTTTTGGCTTCTCAAAAAGAGACGGAAATAGATACTCCGACTTCCGAAGATATATATTCAATTGGAACTGTAGCCGAAATCAAGCAGCTTCTTAAACTCCCGGGCGGAACCATGCGGGTCTTAATTGAAGGAATCTGCCGCGGGAAAATTCTGGAGTATCTTGCTGAGGAACCTTATTTTACAGCTTTAGTGGAGGAACATCCGGATCTTGATAAAACCCAGACGCTTGATCTTGAAGCCCTGACCCGAGGGGCAATCCATCAATTTGAAGAGTATGCCAAATTAAGCAAGAAAGTACCAAATGAAACCATTGGAACAGTCCTGGCAATTGAGGAGCCCGGACGTTTAGCTGATATTGTAGCTTCTCATCTTAACCTGAAAGTACATGAAAAACAGCTGGTATTGGATGCCATTGATATTGAACAGCGTTTGGAGCAGCTTACGGAGTTTATCATGAGGGAGATTGAAATCCTGGAATTGGAGCGGCGCATTGGCTTGCGGGTGCGCAAACAGATGGAAAAGGCCCAGAAGGAATATTATTTACGGGAACAGATGAAGGCTATTCAAAAAGAACTGGGAGAAAAAGATGAACGTCAAGTGGAGGCAGACGAGTACAGGGAAAAGGTTGCCCAAACCAAATTACCCAAGGAAATAGAACAAAAGGCCTTAAAAGAAATAGAGCGCCTGGAAAAGATGCCTCCTTCTTCAGCAGAAGGGACTGTTGTCCGGACCTATTTGGATTGGCTTCTGGTGTTGCCCTGGAGTAAAGCGACACGGGATAAAATCAATTTGAATAAAGCAGAAGAGATTTTAAATGCCGATCATTACGGCTTGGATAAGGTTAAGGAACGGGTTTTGGAATTTTTAGCTATCCGTAAATTAACCCCTAAACTAAAAAGCCCGATTATTTGTTTTGTTGGCCCTCCGGGAGTGGGAAAAACATCTTTGGCGAAATCTGTTGCCAGAGCTTTGGACCGTAAATTTGTTCGGATGTCATTAGGCGGAGTCCGTGATGAAGCCGAGATTCGCGGCCACCGGCGTACGTATATCGGGGCCTTGCCGGGACGGATTATCCAGGGAATGCGTTCAGCCGGGACCCGCAATCCTGTTTTTCTCCTTGATGAAATAGATAAAATGACCTCTGATTTTCGCGGTGATCCGGCCTCTGCTTTATTGGAGGTATTGGATCCGGAACAGAATAATACCTTTACGGATCATTATCTGGAAGTTCCCTTTGATTTGTCGCAAACCTTGTTTATTATGACGGCAAATACTTTGCATCCTGTACCAAGGCCGTTATTGGACCGGATGGAGGTTATTACTTTAAGCGGCTATACTGAGGATGAAAAAGTTAATATTGCCAAGAACTTTTTGGTTCCCAAACAGCTTAAGGCCCATGGTTTATCAGAAGAAATTTTGCCCATTGAGGAAACTGTTCTGCTTAAATTAGTCCAGGGATATACCAGAGAGTCCGGAGTGCGGAATCTTGAAAGGGAAATCGCCGCGATTTGTCGCAAAGCAGCTACGCGCTGGGTTAAAAATGATTGGTCTCCCCATCAACTTAATGAGGAAGATTTGGAAGCTTTATTAGGAGTACCCCGGTATCATTTTCAGATGGCGAAAAAGGAACCTGAAATTGGCGCTGTTACCGGTTTAGCTTATACTGAGGTCGGCGGAGACGTTTTAACTATTGAAGTGACGCCCTTGCCCGGGAAGGGTAATTTAACCTTAACCGGTAAATTAGGGGATGTCATGAAAGAGTCAGCCCAGGCAGGCTGGACCTTTGTCCGGGCTCATGCTTTTGAATTGGGAATTCCGGAAGATTTTTATGATAAAGTAGACCTTCATATTCATGTTCCCGAAGGAGCAATTCCTAAAGACGGGCCTTCTGCGGGAATTACGATTACGACGGCAATTGCTTCGGCTTTAGCGAAACGTTTTGTCCGGTCTGATCTGGCGATGACCGGTGAGATTACTCTGAGAGGCAATATTTTACCGATCGGAGGTTTAAAAGAGAAGGTTTTAGCGGCTCATCGTGCGGGAATAAAGATCATTATTCTTCCCGAAAAGAATCGCAAGGATTTAGAAGAAATACCTAAACCTGTCCGGAATGTGCTGGAATTTCAGTTCGTCAACAGAATGGAAGAAGTCCTGGAGATAGCACTTCTGCCTGGAACTGCTTCGGCTGACTCTCTGGAAGAAGTAGTTATCCGGAGTGTAATTTCTTCCGGGAATATCCCGCTGGGGGAACCACACCCTGAAGAACACCCTATATCCGGTCCCAGTGTATAAGATGATCAGATTAAGAGGTCCGTTGTTAAAGACAGCGGGCCTTTTTCACAAAGTTTCCAGTGAGAGGGGATCTAAAATAAAATGCTTATTAAGAAGGCGGAATATGTGGCTTCCGCAGTTAATCCAGCCCAGTATCCTGTGGATAATATTCCGGAAATAGCTATCGCAGGCCGCTCAAATGTAGGAAAGTCATCATTGATTAACCGTTTCTTAGGCCGCAGGAATTTAGCAAGGACCGGAGGAACTCCCGGAAAGACTCAGACTTTGAATTTTTATCGGATAAATGAAGAATGGTTTTTCGTAGATTTGCCCGGGTATGGTTATGCCAAGGTAGCAAAAGAAATCAAAGCTCGTTGGGGAAAAATGATGGCAGACTATTTAGGCCGGAGGAAAAACCTTCTGGCAGTTATCCAAATTGTTGATATTCGTCATGAACCAAGTCTGGAGGACCGGGAGATGCAAAGCTGGCTGCGCCAAAAGGGAATCCCGACTTTAATTGTCGCAACTAAAGTTGATAAGGTTTCGCGCAGCAAGTGGCCAATAAATTTGAAAATAATCGCTCAGGGCCTGAACATTGATGATTGGCAGCTAATATTGCCTTTTTCGGCGGAAACCGGGACCGGTAAGGAAGAACTTCATGAGGCTGTTGCACAAATACTGGGTATCGAAAAATAAGGATTTTATCAGTCTTTATTATCATCCTCTTCCGGATGGGGTCCTTGCCGCTCAGGAACTTCAAGCATTTGGCAATCAGGACAAAATTGTTTTTTGGCTTCAGCAAAACAATGGCAATGTCTTTCCTCATCCGCAGCCATTTGAACTAAGAACTGCTGAATTTCGGGAATCGGAATTTTATGGGCAAGGTCAAGATAATGCTGGTGGGCCAGAGCTTCATCTTTGATATTTAAATCCAGCATTGAACATAAGTCGGTAACATAATTAAGATACGAAGCTCTCCAGTCTACCCAATGTCCTTTGTTGTACGCTTGGTAACGGGGGTCAAAACCAAGATGACGAAGGGCCTTTCCCAAATGATCAAGATGATTCATCTCATCATAAATAATAGGACGTAATAAGGTATCGAATTCCGGTGTGTCGAGAATAACGGCCTGATAGAGGTAAGTAGTAATAGCGCTTAATTCAGAGTCTTTACCGGCATAAGCTTCATATAACCACATTGCATAAGTAAAATTGGGCTCAGCAATCCCGGACGGGACTGATTCACAATCTTCAGGAACTGGCAGCAGAAGTATTTGGCCGGGATAAATTCTATCAGGGTTTTTAATACGGTTAAGTTCAATTATGTCCGTCATTTCGACATTAAAATTTTTGGCGATTTTAAAAATACTATCGCCTTGTTGAACAATATAGCGTCTATATTCCATCAGAATCCCTCCGGTAATTAGTATTACTTAATAGTATTCAGAGGGAGTAAACTCTGCCGACGATTTAACATGGTAATAAATACCATGAGGGCTTTTCTCCAATGTCTGACATGAAAAGGACAGGTCTGGCGTAAATATATTCCAGAAGTCCGAGGTCCGAGGTCCGAAGCCGGAAGCCGGATAACGGCTTACTTTAACAGAAACGGAGGATAAGATGATGGGCAGAGCAGTTCTGCAAGGTATTTGTATAGCACTTTTGGTTACTGCTTTAACTTTGATAGCCGGAATAATTTGGACATCAAGCGGGATAGGGGTTATAAGTATTTCCCGTGTGATTGATATTGGTCTTTTGGCCAGTTGTCTTATAGGGGGCTATCGGACCGGCAAGCTGGCAGACAGCTGGTTTGCGGGAACTCTTGTCGGGCTTGGTTATGTGACAATCGGCAGTTTACTGTTGGCTGTTTTTACACCGATTAGTGGAACAGGTTTTTTGCAGGTGTTGCTGACAGGTGCTTTAGTGAGTTCTGTGGCGGGGGCTTTCGGGACTGGAAGCAAATATCGGAAGGCCTTCCGGGGCCGGGGAGCAAAACGGGCTTCTTCTTATTCCTCCTGGTCTGAATATGATGATCTGCCTGATGATTATAAGTTTAGTCCACAGATTTATAAAAAAGAGAATAAGCTATTCAGTGAAGACAACAATTATGAAGAAGAGTTTAACTACCGGGGTCCTTCTCCGGAAGCAACTTTTCTCAAGGATGAAGATGTCAGAAAGAAGAGATGCGGGTCTGCCTGGTGGGAGGAAGATTGCCCCAACACATAATGGATAATGTATTAGGGATTTATATTTGTTTTTTGACATTGCTTCGCAAGCTAAGTATAATATTTCTAACTGCACTTTTGTAATTTGATATTGAAACCCAATGATTATGAGGAATAGTTTGCAAGGGACCGTGCAGAGAGAAAGATTGTAACGCTGAGAGGTCTTTTCGGTTACCGGCTATGGTCGCACAGGAGGGGCAGAGGGGAATGGAGTACTTTCTGACGTAAAAACACGTTACGTTTAAACAGTGTCGGTGATTTCAAGGGTTTCCGTCCGATTTGAGTTTACCGAAAAAAAGGTGGTACCGCGGAGTCTTTCGCCCTTTGTTGGCGAAGGACTCTTTTTTGCACTATCAGAAAATTTTGGGTCAGCATAAGTGCAACTAAGGCTTTCGCCGGCGCCGGCCACGGCTAAGACATGGATGTCTTGATTAGCCGCCGCCATGGATGGCGATTGTGGCGTGATGGCCAGGTGTCGCTGAAGCCAAGGATGGCAAATGAAGCGACCGCCTTAAGGCTTGGCAAAAGCCAAGTTTTCTTATAAGAAGGATAAATCAGTCAGAGCTTGAATGGGAATTTAAATGTCTGTTGAAGTTTGTTTGTGGGAAGGAGTTTATTTTTATGCAAGGGGAAAAGGCTCAAATATCATCAGTTTATGATTCAAGTGAAGTTGAAGTTAAATGGTATCAGTATTGGGAAGAGCAGGGGTTTTTTCGGGCGGAAATGACTGAGGGGAAACCCGCATTTTCGATAGTTATGCCACCGCCCAATGTTACAGGGCAGCTGCATTTAGGTCATGCTATGGACTGTACCTTACAGGATATTTTGACCAGGTTTAAACGGATGCAAGGGTATGATACACTTTGGCTGCCCGGAACCGATCATGCCGGGATTGCGACCCAGGCTAAAGTTGAAGAACAATTAACTAAAGAAGGCCAAAGCAGAGAGGAATTAGGCCGGGAAAAATTTTTAGAACGGGTTTGGGATTGGAAGGAGCAATACGGCGGCCAAATTACCCGGCAATTACGGCGTTTGGGTGCTTCCTGTGATTGGTCCCGGGAGCGTTTTACAATGGATGCAGGCTGTTCAAAGGCTGTCCGGGAGGTGTTTGTTGAATTATACAATAAAGGTCTTATATATAGAGGAAATTATATTATTAACTGGTGTCCCAAATGCCAGACTACAATTTCCGATGTTGAGGTTGAACATATGGACCGGGAGGGCCATCTCTATCATTTGCGCTATCCGCTAAAAGACAGTGAAGAATTTATTATTGTCGCAACAACCCGCCCGGAAACGATGTTGGGTGATACTGCTGTTGCTGTCCATCCTGAGGATGAGCGGTATCGGGAAATGGTGGGTAAAACCCTGATCCTTCCTTTAGTGGACAAAGAGATTCCCTTAATCGCTGACGAATATGTTGAACTTGGATTTGGCACGGGAGCAGTAAAAATCACCCCTGCCCATGATCCCAACGATTTTGAAATAGGAAGACGTCACAACCTGGAGGAGGTTACTGTTCTGGATAAAGAGGCCAGAATGAATGAAAATGCCGGAAAGTACCAGGGTATGGACCGGTATGCCGCCCGGAAAAAGATAATTCAGGATTTAGAGGATATCGGGGCGCTGGTCAAGATAGAGGAGCATCCGCATGCCGTAGGAGAATGCTATCGTTGTTCCACGGTAATTGAGCCTATGGTTAGCAGACAATGGTTTGTCAGAATGAAACCTCTGGCCAAACCCGCGATGGAAGTAGTACGGGAGGGCAAACTGGAATTTGTCCCGGAGCGTTTCAGCAAGGTTTACCTGAGCTGGCTGGAGAATATCAGAGACTGGTGTATTTCAAGGCAATTGTGGTGGGGACACAGGATACCGGTTTGGTATTGTCAGGATTGTGGTAGCGAAGTTTGCTCCAGACAAGATCCTTCGGCTTGTCCAAACTGTGCTTCCGGTCACCTGGTTCAAGATCCTGATGTTTTGGATACCTGGTTTTCTTCGGGACTGTGGCCGTTCTCGACTTTAGGCTGGCCGGAGAAAACAGCTGAACTGGATAAGTTCTATCCGACTTCTGTTTTGGTGACCGGGAGGGATATTATCTTTTTCTGGGTAGCCCGGATGATATTTATGGGTTTGGAGTTTCAGAAAGAGGTTCCTTTCCGGCAGGTAATGATCCATGGTCTGGTATTGGATGCCCAGGGCCGTAAAATGAGCAAATCTTTGGGGAACGGAGTAGACCCGATCGAGGTTATTGAGGAATATGGCGCCGATACCCTGAGGTTTATGATGATTACCGGAAATACCCCTGGTAATGACTTGCGCTTTCATATAGAAAAATTGGAGGCAACGCGGAACTTTGCCAACAAGATCTGGAATGCTTCGCGGTTTGTCCTTTTAAACCTGAATGACTATCAAAAAGATCAACGAGGAGAGTTGGAGTTAGCGGACCGTTGGCTGCTTTCCCGCTATACTGCCCTTATTGAAAGTGTGACAGATTGTCTGGAACATTATGATTTGGGGGAGGCTGGACGTTTGCTTTACGAATTCATCTGGAATGAATTCTGTGACTGGTATATCGAACTCTGCAAACCACGGCTTTATGACAAAGCAAATCTTGCTGCCAGACAGACTGCCCAGTCGGTAATCCTGGAAGTTTTAGACGGAACTTTGCGGCTTTTGCATCCCTTTATGCCTTTCCTGACAGAAGAAATCTGGCAGAACCTCCCCTTGCAAGGTGAAAGTATCATGATTCAGGAATGGCCTAAAGTTAATGATTTTCGTGATCCGGCTACGGAAAAGGCTATGAACCTGTACATGAATATTATTAAAGCAATCCGTAATATCCGGGCGGAAATGAATGTGGCCCCCGGGAAAAAGGCGGAGATCATTTTATTTGCTCCTGACAATCAGATTAATTTTACTTTAAACACAGGAGTTGAGGCGATCAAACATCTTGCCGGGGGATCGGTGGTGACTGTTTTGACTGAAATGCCTTCCAAACCGGCTAAAGCTGCCGGCGCTGTCCTGGACGGAGTAGAAATCTATTTACCTTTAAAGGGATTACTTGATCTGGATAAAGAAATTGCCCGGGTTGAAAAAGAACTGGCCCAGGTTCAGAAGGATCAAAAAATTATCGAAGGAAAACTTGGCAATTCCGGTTTTATGGCCAAAGCTCCTGCTGAGGTAGTTAACAAAGAAAGGGAGAAATTAGAAGGGGCCAAAGCCCGTCAACAGGTTTTGCAGGCCCGTTTGCTTGAATTAACCCAGGAGTAGGGTGAATCAATATTGCCCATTCGCATGCACTCCATTTGCTGCTCGTTTGACGATAAGGCTACACGCCAAAACCTCTGGGTAATACATTAATGTTTGCAGCTTTTTATGCCATTCGTGGCAAAGCTGCATCAGTCCATCCATGGACAAGTCCCATTGGCGTGCTTAACGCCTTATTGTCTGCACTCGCTTAACGCAAATTCCGCTAAATGCTCATTAAGCAATAATGATTTACTGACCCGGGAACGACGGGGGAATTGGATTTGCTTAGATAGTTGGATTAAAAATTCTCAAACTGTTAGTTGAAGAAAGGACAGGGTATGGATAAGCCAGGAGGGGATAATGACCAACTATATAAGGAGACATTGGGGTACTTGGCTGATTTAACCAAGTTCGGTATGAATTTGGGCTTGAAACGCATCCAAGGCCTTTTGGAACGCCTGAATCATCCGGAAAGGCAATTGCGGGTTATCCATGTCGGCGGTACAAATGGAAAAGGTTCAACCTCCATAATGATTGCCCAAATTCTCTGGGAAGCAGGTTATAAAGTTGGGATTTTTACATCCCCGCACCTGCATGATTACCGGGAAAGGTTTGTTATTAATGAAGAGCTGATTTCCAGATCTGAAGTTATCAAACAGATTAATCAATTAAGGCCTCATTTGGAGGAATTAGTTGCCGGCGGGATGGAGCATCCAACTGAATTTGAAGTTCATACTGCTCTGGCTTTAAATTATTTTGCTCAGGAAAAGGTTGACTTTGCTGTGATTGAAGTTGGTTTGGGCGGAGAAATCGATTCTACTAATGTTGTTATTCCATTGGTTTCAGTAATTACCAATGTTGGAATGGATCATATGAATTACCTTGGCGAGGATCTTTCAGCAATAACTAAGGTTAAAGCAGGGATAATCAAACCAAATTCTGTGGTCGTGACAGCTGCCGACCGTCCGCAAGTTATCGAAATTATTACTGAAAGAGCAACTCAGCTTGGTGTTAAACTTTTGAGAGTAGGAGAAGATATCTTTTGGGAAAAAAAGTTCAGCGGGGAATTTGAACAGGTGTTTGACTTATCAGGTTTAAATACTTTTTACCCTGATTTGCGGCTTAATCTCATAGGAGAACATCAACTGCGCAATGCGGCAACTGCAGTAACAGTATGTGAAGTCCTGACATCCGAATACGGAGTTCCTATACCCCGAAAAGCTATTTATGGGGCTTTGCGTAAAGTTAAATGGCCCGGACGTTTGGAGCTTATGTCAGGAAACCCCAAAGTTTTGCTGGACGGGGCCCACAATGCAGACGGAGCAGAGGCGCTCGCCCAGACCTTGAAACAATATGCCGGAAACCGCCTTGTTTTATGTATAGGTATGCTTGATGATAAAGAGAGAGATAAAGTTGGGGAGCTGCTGATCCCCTTGGCAGATGAAGTAATTATTACAAAGCCGCAATCTCCGCGGGCCCAAGATTGGATGGCCTTAGCAAAAATTGCTGAAAAGCATAAGAAGCCGCTGCGCTGCATTGAGAATCCTAAAGAAGCAGTAAATGCAGCATTTTGGCAGTTGAAGTCAAAGGATATGCTTTGTGTAACCGGTTCCTTGTATATGATAGCCGCTGCCAGGGAAGAGCTTTTGAAAATTATGAAATTAGTAGA
>DATMXV010000034.1:0-12863 GCA_035561335.1 Desulfitobacteriaceae bacterium | reverse complement strand
ATAAAACACCTTCGGGTGTTTTTTTCTCTCAGAGAGTTTAAATTAAGTATCAAAATTCATTTCTGAAAATTCCGTACATTGGAATCTGTCCTGATTATACTAAACTTATGTTTTAAAATTTAGGAGGTATTAGCATGGCTTTGATTCCCTATGACCCTTTCAGAATGTTGAATCCAATTTTTAATGAGATGGACCGTTTTTTCCGGGGCGGCAAAGAAAACTGGTCAGATTTTATTTACCGCGTTGATGTTGAAGAAACCCCAACAGAAGTTGTAGTTCTGGCTGAAATGCCTGGAATCGAAAAAAAGGAAGACTTTTCTATTCAAGTTAAGGAAAACATATTGACAATTAAAGGTGAAGTAAAGCGGGGACAGTCTGAGGAAGATAAAGTTACCAGGGTAACAGAACGTTATTACGGACAGTTTTCCCGGACTTTAGCATTGCCTGCATCGGTAAAAATGGACGGCGCCCAGGCTGACTACCGTAATGGTATCCTGGAATTACGCTTCCAAAAAGAAGATCATCCGACTAATCGTTCTATAGAAGTTAATTTTCATTAAAAAGACCGGGCAAAGCCCGGTCTTCCTCATGGTGCGCCCTATAGGACCCTATAGGATTTAGCTTGGGTTAATAATGATAGCCTTTTCTTGGAAGGTTTTGTTCAGCAAGTTCAATGGCTTTTTTCACCATATTACCGCAGTTCCTGGATGAAACTCCAGCAAATCCTTCTTGCCGAAGAGTATTCCCAAACCCGAGTTCATTAGCTATTTGTTCTTTAAGAGCAGAAGACATTACACTTTTACGTCGTTTCGGCATTGCAGAAGCCTCCTTACATTCTTTGGTAAACTTCATCAGATTCTGAGGATATGATGAAGTTAGTCTTAGTGTAACTCAGAAGAAAAAGGAATATGTAAAAATCTACAACAGTTTTAAAAAGGTTAACTTTTTTAGGATGTTTATTTTTCGATTTTACTGCAAAAAGTATTAAGTAACTATTGCAGAGAGAGCATTAAGCGGAATTTGCGTAAGTTCAAAGGAGACGAAGGCCCCGGATGTGCCAAGTGCCGAATGTGCCAGGGATGGCATAAACATTCGGCTGATAAAACGTTAAGCACGCCAATTGACTTGTCCACGGATGGACTGATGCCGCTGTTGCCATGACTTGAACATGGATGTTCTGATTAGCCGTTGCTATGGACGGCAGAGTGGCGTGACGGCATAAACAGCGGCGCACTTGCAGTAATACTTTTGGGTTTTGGCGTGCAGTTTTAGAGTCAAGTGAATAGCAAATGTAGCGTTTGCGAACGTGCAATAGTGCCGAACCTACAGTTATGGAGTTTCTGCAGCAGAATCATTTTCTGTTCAGGGAAATTGTTGAATGTAAACGACCACTAAGGTTTTCCTGCATATGAAAGTTTGGTATGAAGTGTGTGAATTTTTTGAAAAAAGGACTGGCTCCTAAAAGTACTTGACTTAATTAGCGGAACATTCTATACTTTAAAATAAACTGAATATCATAACGCGATGAAGGGAAAGTCAGTTGTTGATGTTGTAAGAGAGCCGGCGGTTGGTGTGAGCCGGTCAACTAGGCAAATGATTCCGTCTCTGAGTGGCTGATGATGAGTCTTGACGGGATCGCCCGATATAGCGAAGAAAGTTGGCTGAATAGCAAAAGTGGGTGGCAACGCGAGAAACCTCTCGTCCCTTGAGGATGTTGGTTTTTTTTTGTGTTATAACCTCGCTTTCTTTCATTAGTTTATACTGGGTGGCACAGCGGAATCCCCGCCCCAATATTGGGGTGGGTTTACTTTTTGATGTTAGGGGGTATATCGAGAAATAGGTTCTGAAGTCTTTTAAATTAGTTTAGTATCTGAAAAACAGATAATAATAAACGCAAAAAGTTAAGGGGTGTATTGTCATATGTATAAAATAAACTGTTTAAATCCTATTGCAAATATTGGATTAGATCTATTTACTGATAATTATCAAAAGGTTGATAATTTTAAAGATGCCGACGCCGCCTTGGTAAGAAGTGCCAGTGTTCATGAACTTGAGTTACCTGCTTCTTTACTGGCAATTGCCAGAGCCGGAGCCGGAGTTAATAATATTCCACTCGATAAGTGTGCCGAAAAGGGTATTGTAGTATTTAATACTCCCGGTGCTAATGCCAATGGAGTTAAAGAACTTGTTATTGCCGGCTTGTTGCTTGCATCCCGGGATATTATTGGGGGAGTTAACTGGGTTAATTCTGTTAAAGGAGATCCTGATGTTGCCAAACTCGTGGAAAAAAATAAAGCAAAATTTGCGGGGATAGAGATAAAAGGCAAAAAAATTGGCGTTATAGGACTTGGCGCTATTGGAGTACTGGTTGCTAATGTTGCCAATGCCCTGGATATGGAAGTCTACGGTTATGATCCATTTATCTCAGTTGAAGCTGCCTGGAAACTTTCCAGAAATATTAACCCCAGTAAATCTTTGGAGGATGTCTGCAGGGATTGTGATTTTATTACTGTTCATGTTCCGGCAATGGATTCAACTAAGGGGATGATCAATAAGGACCTCTTGGCTGTTATGAAGGATGGAGTAATAGTTCTTAATTTCTCAAGAGATTCTTTAATAAATGACGAAGATATGATCGAAGCCTTGAAGTCCGGAAAGGTAGCCAAATATGTAACTGATTTTCCCAATGGAAAGATAGCCGGTCAAGAGGGAGTAATTGCGATTCCTCACTTGGGAGCTTCAACAAATGAATCAGAAGATAACTGTGCAATTATGGCAGTTAATCAAGTGATGGACTTCCTTGAAAATGGAAATATTAAGAATTCAGTAAATTATCCGGACTGTGATATGGGAGTATGTAATCAAGCCGGACGGATAGCAATTAATTATAGGAATAAACCGAACATGTTGAGCCAATTCACTTCAACTTTAGCGCAAGAAAATATTAATATCCCTGATATGATTAACAAGAGCAAGGGGCAATGGGCCTATTGTATGCTGGATATTGAATCAGCTACGACTGCTGAAATAGCACAGAAGATTGAGGAAATCGATGGAGTTTTAAAAGTAAGACTGATTAAATAATTACAGAAGTCAGTAGACAGAAGACAGGGGTCAGAAGGAAAAGCGGCAAACACATTTGAAGACTTGTTAATATAGCCGCAGGCACACTTCTGAATCCTGAGTTCTGAACACCTAAAAAGTTACTAAAGAAGAAGAGCTTGGTTTTTTTACCCCTTATCCTGAAAATTAGGATAAGGGGTGTTTGTTATTCTAAAAATAGTAAATAAATATAAAGATGGTATAATAGACAGCAAAGATATACCCAAGGGGGGAAAGCAATTGCCATTACTGTTTGGAACAGCAGGGGTGCCGTTGTCAGCGCAAGAACGTTCCAGCGAGAGTGGGGTTAAAAGGATACGTGAACTGCGGCTGGGGGCTTTAGAATTGGAATTTGTGCAGGGCGTCAGAATGGGGCCGGAGAAGGCCCGGCGGGTTGGACAAGTTGCCATTGAACAGGGGGTTGCCTTAAGTTGTCATGGCCCTTACTGGATTAATTTGAATTCCCGGGAAAAAGAAAAGATTGCCGCCAGTAAAGAAAGAATCTTACATACTGCCCGGATAGGGAAAATTATTGGTGTCCGCAGTGTTATCTTTCATCCTGCTTTCTATCATGAAGATGCGGCAGAGCTTGTTTTTGAAAGGGTATTAGAAGCGTTAACCGGGATCCGCGAGATCCTGGATGCCGAGGAAAACGAGGTTGTTTTAAGACCGGAAACAACCGGTAAGGGATCTCAGTTTGGCAATTTACAGGAAACTATTAAACTGGCCCAGTATATACCGGGTGTTTTGCCGTGTATAGATTTTGCTCATTTACATGCCCGCAGTAATGGACGTTATAATGATTATAATGATTTTTGCCGGGTACTGGAAGAAACTGCCGAAACACTTGGGGACCGTTGGAACAAAAATGCTCATTTTCATATATCCGGGATTGAATACGGACTAAAGGGAGAAAAACGTCATCTGATTTTAAATGAGGCGGATTTTCAATACAAAGATTTAATGAGGGCCTTTCAAACCTTTGCCGTTGAAGGCCTGGCAATCTGTGAAAGTCCAAATCTTGAGGAAGATGCCCTGGCCCTGCAAAGTATTTATCTTTCCTTAGGCAGCGTAAAGGATGAGACCGGATGAATTATGCACCCGCAATGCAGATTGCCCTGGAGAAATTCAGGGCTTGTTCTTTGGAGGATATAAGACATTTCTCCAGGTACATTATTAAGGAAAGCTGTTTGCAAATT
This sequence comes from Desulfitobacteriaceae bacterium, assembly GCA_035561335.1. Classification (GTDB taxonomy): domain Bacteria; phylum Bacillota; class Desulfitobacteriia; order Desulfitobacteriales; family Desulfitobacteriaceae; genus UBA2264. Next base: position 8,562 of record DATMXV010000034.1, on the reverse strand, counting down.
AATTTTTTGGGACAACATTATGAGGTAGACTGCCCCTCAGGTAATTTCAGACCTGAAGCATCCTTGCAGGGGGAATTGCCGGTTTTTGCCCGGATTTTGATCCTTCATTATTTGACAAATACAGTCGATACTATTATTGAAGGAAAGTATATATCCTTTAAAGAGTTACCTGGCGGGCATATTTATATTCAACCTTTTACTAATAGGTCTATCCTGCCTTTGGCTAAGCTTTTTGGGGCACAGCCACACCGTTTAGTGGAAATTGCCTCCCGGTTAGGGGGAAGACAAACTGATCTTGGAGATGTTGGCGTGACAATTAATGTTTTTCCCCGGATTCCGATCACCTTGGTCTTATGGCAAGGTGACGAGGAATTTGCGGCTTCGGCCAACATATTATTCGATGCTTCCGCAGCGCAGCTTTTGCCGACAGAGGATTATGCGGTACTGGCAGGTTTTATTGTAGCGTCACTTAAATGTTTGCTTAACCAGAGAATTTAATTAACCCGAGAATCTGATGAACCACCATATATTCCCTTGATATAATATTTTCCGACAAGGTTTTGCAAAGGGAAAATCCTGCTTTGTCCAGAAAACTATGCTTTAGGGTAAAAAGGTAAGTTGCAAGGGGAGAGCAGAGAATGGAAAAGTATATAGAGTTGGAAAAACAAAGCAGGGCAGCTTTTCGCACATTGCCTGGGATTGGAAGTCAGCGTTTAAGAGAGTTAATCGCCCATTTCGGCAGTGCCCGGGCGGCCTGGCTGGCCCCCATTGAGGAATATTTGGTATGGGGTAAAGCGCCGTGGGCTTTAAAGGTATTAGTGCGGAGAAATGAAATTGACCCGGCTGTTATTAGCGGCAATCTAGAACTCCAGGGAATTTCTACAGTTATTCCCGAAGAAGAAAATTACCCTTGCCTTTTAGCGGAGTTAGTTGACGCCCCGCCAATTCTTTATTATAAAGGGTTATTGCGGCCGTTCAAAGAGGCCTTGGCTATAGTAGGCGCGCGTCGGGCAACCGCTTACGGAAGGGCGGCAGCCGGTTTTTTGTCCCGGGAGATAGCCTGTAAAGGAATTGTGATTGTCAGTGGCCTGGCCAGAGGGATTGATACGGCAGCCCATGAAGGAGCTTTAGCCGGAAATGGGGAAACCTGGGCTTTTTTAGGCAATGGGCTTGATCGTATCTATCCGCCGGAAAACAAAAAACTGGCTCAAAATATCATAGAAAATGGAGCCCTGATCAGTGAATTCATACCAGGATCTGTTCCGGAAGGGCGCCATTTTCCGGCGCGGAACCGTCTTATCAGCGGTTGCGCGCGTGGGGTTGTAGTTGTGGAAGCTGCTCCCAAAAGCGGGGCGATGATTACAGTGGATTTTGCGCTTGAACAAGGACGGGAAGTTTTTGCAGTTCCTGGGCCAATTTTCAGCGAAATGAGTAAAGGTACGCATTACTTACTGCGTTCAGGGGCAAAAATAGCAGAAGGAGCAGAAGACATTTGGGCGGAAATTCCTTTGTGGTCAAATTATAACTTAAAGCAGTCCGGTAATAATACTGATAAGAAAACTCCTGAAACTCCAAAGAATATCAGTCCCGCGGGTATTGATGCCAGGGAAACTGCCGGTAATCAGGAAATTAAGCCGGCGATTTTGGATCTTTTAAGTGATATTCCCCTGCATATTGATCAAATTGTGCTGCGATGTGATTATCAGGCAGGCAGTATTGCGCTGGCCTTATTGGAACTTCAACTGGAAGGAAAAATCGAGCAACTTCCGGGGCAATGTTATATCTTGGCACGGAAGTGCTGGACATGACAAGAAAAAGAAGGTAAGATAGTGCTTGATTTCTAAGCTGTATTTTTGAGGTGATTTATGTCCAAGACCCTTGTTATTGTAGAGTCCCCGGCTAAGGCCAAGTCAATCAGCAAATTTTTGGGAAGCCGTTATGTTGTAAAGGCTTCAATGGGGCACCTGCGTGATTTGCCAAAAAGTCAGTTAGGTGTGGATATTGAACATGATTTTATGCCAAAGTATATTGCTATTCGGGGTAAAGGGGATCTGATTAAGGAATTAAGGTCCGCTGCCAAAGGAACTGATAAGGTCTTATTAGCCTCTGACCCGGATCGTGAAGGTGAGGCTATTGCCTGGCATCTCAGTTATTTATTAGGGATGAATCCCGGGGAAAAATGCCGGATTGAGTTCCACGAAATAACTAAAGCGGCAATTATGACAGCTGTAAAGAAAGCCCGTAATATTGATACCTGCAAGGTTGATGCCCAACAAGCCCGCCGGATCCTGGACCGCTTAGTAGGATACCAGTTAAGTCCTTTACTTTGGCGGAAAGTAAAAAAGGGGCTTAGTGCAGGCCGGGTCCAGTCTGTAGCTTTGCGCTTAATAGCTGATCGTGAAGAAGAGATCAGGGCCTTTGAGCCCCAGGAATATTGGACCTTAACTATCTTTTTGGAATTTTCCGGGGGGATATTTCCGGCAAAATTAATTAAAAAGCAAGAACAGAAAATAGAAGTTACTTCCAAGGAACAAATGGAGATAATCCTTAAGGAATTAGAAGGAGAAGTTTTTTATATCAGTGATATCCGCACCAAGGAAAAAATGAAACAGCCTTCTCCCCCTTTTACCACAAGCAGCCTGCAGCAGGAAGCTTATAGAAAATTGAATTTTTCTCCGAAAAAGACAATGATGCTGGCGCAGCAGCTCTATGAAGGGATTGATTTGGGTAAAGAAGGAAGTATTGGTCTTATTACCTATATGCGTACTGATTCTGTGAAGGTTTCCGTACTGGCTCAGGAAGAAAGTAAAGGCTGGATTCTTGATAATTTTGGAACGGAGTATTATCCTTCAAAACCGCGTCAATATAGCAGCAAAGGCCGGACGCAGGAAGCTCATGAAGCAATCAGGCCTACTTCTTTAAAACGCAGCCCGGAATCTGTAAAGGAATTTTTAAAAAGGGATCAACTGCGCTTATACCGCTTAATCTGGGAACGCTTTATTGCCAGTCAAATGAGTTCAGCTGTTATTGATACCCTGACTGTAGATGTTTTGGGCGGCGCCTATCTTTTTCGGGCAAACTCATCTCAGATCCGTTTCCAGGGTTATTTGGCAGTATATGTTGAGGCGCCGGATGATAATGGGGCTGAGGAGAAAAATGAAGCTCAATATCCCCTGCCGGATTCCAGTCAGGAAAAATTGACTCTTAATAAAATCCAGGAAAAGCAACACTTTACAGAACCTCCTCCGCGCTATACAGAGGCTTCTTTAGTCCGGAAAATGGAAGTGGAAGGAATTGGCAGACCGAGCACTTATGCGCCGACGATTGAAACAATTCAAACGCGGGGCTATGTAGTCAAAGATAACAAACTGTTACTTCCTACGGAACTGGGTGAGATTGTGCTTGCTTTATTGAAAGAATTTTTTCCGGAGATTGTTAACCTGGAGTTTACAGCTTATCTGGAAGAAAAACTTGATGATATCGAAGAAGGGGAAACTTCCTGGAAGGAAGTAATCAAAGACTTCTATGAACCTTTTGCCGTAACCCTGGTTAAGGCGGAAGAGCATATTGGAAAAGTTCAAATTCAGGATCAGGTATCAGATCAATTATGTGAACATTGCGGACGAAATATGGTTGTTAAAATGGGGCGCTACGGAAAGTTCCTGGCTTGTCCTAATTTTCCGGAATGCCGTAACACAAAACCTTTTCTTGAGGAAATAGGGATCAATTGTCCCAAGTGTTCCAAACCATTAGTCGCCAGGCGTTCCAAGAAGGGCCGTAAGTTTTATGGCTGTACAGCATATCCTGAGTGTGATTTTATTTCCTGGGAACTTCCTGTGGCTGAGCTATGCCCGCAATGTAATCATTATATGGTTATGAAGCAGTCTAAACGGCAAAAACGCTATCTCTGTTCAAACCCGGAGTGCCGCTATGCCAGAAACGTAGAAGATTAATGCATAATTCATAATGCACAATGCACAATGCATAATTAAAGAATTAAGAATTGAATTATGAATATACTGAGTGTTAATTATGAATTATGCAGTGTTACTAAGAGCCTGAAAAAGTTTTTCACTTCTATGAACGGGAGCTGAATTCGATACAGTTTATTTACCTATTAATTCTGTTTGGGAGTAAAGAGATCCCATAAGCGATTAAGCAAGTTGCTCATCAAGTTGTTGTTAGTGCCAAATTATGAATTAAGAATTGCTATATATTAATTGTCCTTAGTTCTTGATTCTGAATTGTGAATTATGAATTATCTAGATCCTGTAGGAGTAGATTGATATGAATAAGGAAATTACGGTTATCGGAGCAGGCCTTGCCGGTTCAGAAGCTGCCTGGCAATTAGCTGAGCAGGGAATTTATGTTAATTTATTTGAAATGAGGCCTGGAAAATCTACACCTGCACACCGGACAGACCTGTTTGCCGAATTAGTTTGCAGTAATTCTTTGCGGGCAGCCGGCTTGGAAAATGCAGCCGGTCTTTTAAAGGAAGAAATGAGACAGCTCGGCTCGCTGATAATGAAGGCAGCCGATGAAAATATTGTCCCTGCCGGAGGGGCTTTAGCTGTTGACAGGCAGCGTTTTTCCTTAAAGATTACGGAAATCTTAGCAAAACATCCAAAGATCAGGGTATTTAGAGAAGAAGTTATTACTTTACCCACAAATGAAATTACAGTAGTTGCTACCGGACCTTTAACTTCTGACGAGTTGGCTGAAGAAATCAGGCAAGTAACCGGGGAGGAGAGTTTGGCATTTTATGATGCGGCTGCGCCTATTGTTACCTTGGAGTCAATAGATTTGACAAAAGCTTTCTGGGCATCCCGTTATAATAAAGGAGATGCTGATTATTTAAATTGCCCTTTGGATAAGGATGAATATAATAAGTTTTACCAGGCTTTAATTTCGGCTGAAACCGCAGAGGTTAGGGGTTTCGAACAAGGGAAGGTATTTGAAGGATGTATGCCAATCGAAGTAATGGCAAACCGGGGACCGCAAACCCTGGCCTTTGGACCGCTTAAACCGGTGGGACTTATTGATCCCAGGACTAATAAAAAACCTTATGCTGTCGTTCAATTGCGCAAGGAGAATTTGTCAGGTACACTATTTAACCTTGTAGGTTTCCAGACACACTTAAGATGGGCTGAACAAGTTAGGGTATTTCGTCTTATCCCTGGACTGGAAAAGGCAGAATTTGTTCGTTTGGGAGTAATGCACCGGAATACCTTTTTAAACTCTCCCCGTATTCTTAAGGCTGATTTTAGTTTAAGGACGGATTCCAGGCTTTTTTTTGCCGGACAAATAACAGGTGTTGAAGGTTATTTGGAATCGGCGGCAAGTGGACTTGTGGCGGGGTTAAATGCCGGACGATATTTATTTGAGAAAAAAACCTTGATTTTTCCGCCGGAAACTGCTCTTGGCGGATTGGCCCGGCATTTGGAGGGTTCGCCAAGTCAGGATTTTCAGCCTATGAATATTAATTTTGGGTTGTTGCCTCCTTTGGAAAAGAGAATCAGGGGAAAACGTGAGAAAAATACAATGATAGCCAAAAGGGCTTTAAGAGTATTGGAGGAATTTTGCCTTCGTGAAGGTATTGCGTTTGTGAGGAGGGATTAGGTGTTCGTAGATCTTGCCCTCAGTCATTTTTCAGGGTACTTGTCCGCTCAAAATAATTCTGAAAATACGATAGCTGCTTATCAAACTGATTTAGTTCAATTTTTCGATTTTGCCGCCCGGGAATTAGGAAAAAGTCTTGAAAAGACGGCAGTTGATGAGGTTGATTTGTATATTATCCGTAGTTTCATGGGCAAACTGACAGATGATGGCCTGAATCGAAAGAGCATTGCGCGCAAAGTCGCAGCCCTGCGGACTTTTTTTAAATTTCTTTCCCGGGAAGGGGTCCTTGCTGAAAACCCTGTCCTTAAGGTAGCTGGCTTAAAAACCAGCCATAAACTTCCTCAATTTTTGTATATAGAGCAAATGAACAGACTTCTTGCCGTACCTGATTGTACTACTCTTCTCGGTTGCAGGGACCAGGTTATTTTAGAATTGCTGTATGGTTCCGGTTTACGGGTCAGTGAACTGATTAATTTAAACAGAGAGGATATTATTTCAGATATTTGTTTGCTTAAGGTTAAGGGGAAAGGCGGAAAAGAGAGAGTTGTACCTATGACCAAATATGCTTTAGAGGCAGTTCAAGCTTATCTGGCTATGCGCAGTGACACTTTGCCCGCCTTGCTCCTGAACTATCAAGGATCGCGCTTATCTGTTCGTTCAATCCGGCGAATTATAGATAAATTGGTTCAGAAAGCTGATTTGGACCAACATGTCCATCCCCATATGTTAAGACATTCATATGCAACCCATTTGCTGAACGGCGGGGCGGATTTGCGCAGTGTCCAGGAATTACTGGGTCACGAAAGACTTTCTTCAACCCAGATATATACACATCTTACACGTGAACGTTTGCGGGAAGTTTACACGCTTGCTCATCCCCGCTCCAAAGAGAAGCAGGCCGGGAAAAATAATATTCATAAAAAAACGTAAATTAACTACAATTAAACTTGACTATTTTTGATAGAAATTGTAAACTGCCTTTAAAGGGGGGTTTGAATGTTTCAGGCTACGACTATTGTTGCGGTCAAAAAAGGCAATCAGGTTGCGATGGCTGGTGATGGACAGGTAACTCTCGGTCAGGCTACAGTAATGAAGCATAAGGCGAAAAAGGTCCGGCGTCTTTTTAATGGTCAGGTAATCGCCGGCTTTGCCGGATCGGTTGCCGATGCTTTTACCTTATTTGATAAATTTGAAAAGAAACTGGAAGAGTTTCACGGAAATCTTCAACGCGCAGCGGTAGAATTAGCTAAGGATTGGCGGACTGATAAAATGCTTCGTCATCTGGAAGCATTGTTAATCGTGGCAGACTGCCAAAATCTTTTGTTACTTTCCGGTTCGGGAGAGATTATTGAACCTGATGATGGGATTGCTGCAATTGGTTCCGGAGGCAACTATGCTTTGGCTGCGGCCCGGGCCTTGGCCTTACATACGGAAATGCCGCCGGCTGATCTTGTTAAAGAAGCATTGACAGTAGCTGCATCGATTTGTGTTTACACTAATGATCAGGTAACCGTGGAAGAGTTATAAAAAGGAGTGAGACCATTGGATCGATTGACTCCACGTGAAATTGTCCGTGAACTCGACCACAATATCGTTGGTCAGAATGAAGCTAAACGTGCAGTAGCTATTGCTTTGCGAAATCGTTACCGGCGGACATTATTGCCGGAAGCACTTCAGGACGAATATTTGCCCAAAAATATTTTAATGATTGGTCCTACAGGAGTTGGAAAGACAGAGATTGCCCGGAGGTTGGCTAAGCTGGTACGTGCTCCTTTTATCAAAGTAGAGGCGACAAAATTTACTGAAGTAGGTTATGTTGGCCGGGATGTTGAATCAATCATCAGGGACCTGGTAGAAATTGCCTTGCGGATGGTTAAAGTCGAACGGATGGAACAGGTTGGGACAGAGGCGGCCATAAACGCTGAAAAACGCTTGTTGACCCTGCTTGTCCCGGATAAGAATTCAGAAAATAGTTCCAATAATCCTTTCCAAATTTTATTTGGTCAAAATCCTAAAGAAACCGTTCAGTCCCCGGAGCTAGAAAGGGACCGGACTATTGTGGCAGAACGACTGAAGGCAGGAGAGCTTGAGGACCGGATAATAGAGCTTGAAATTGAAGAAAGCACCCCGCTTGTGGATATGCTGGGAAATACAGGAATAGAACTTGGCATTAACCTTCAGGATATGATGGCGGGAATGATGCCCAAAAAACGCAAAAAGCGGAAATTAGCAGTTAAAGAGGCCAGACGTATCCTTGTTCAGGAAGAAGCTCAACTATTAATTGACCATGACGAAGTTGTACAGGAAGCAATCAGACGTACCGAATATGAAGGTTTAGTGTTTATCGATGAAATTGATAAGGTTGCCGGTCGCGAGGGTGCCGGTGGCCCGGATGTTTCCCGGGGAGGGGTACAGCGTGATATTCTTCCGATTGTAGAGGGTTCAACGGTAGTAACCAAATATGGGCTGGTCAAGACTGACCATATTTTATTTTTGGCTGCAGGAGCTTTTCATACCAGTAAACCTTCTGATCTGATTCCGGAGTTGCAAGGACGTTTTCCGATACGGGTAGAACTAAAACCTCTGAGTGTGGCAGATTTCCAGCGTATTCTTACAGAACCCAAATCTTCTATTTTAAAACAATACGCTGCTTTACTGGCTACAGAAAATATTAAGGTAAGTTTTACTGATAATGCGATTGAAGAAATAGCTAATATAGCTTTTGAGGTAAATTCCAATACTGAAAACATTGGGGCCCGCCGGCTTCATACTATCGTGGAAAAAGTGCTTGAAGATTTGTCTTTTGAGGCTTCCGAACTTCCTGAAGATTATGAAGTTGGTATCAACCGGGAATATGTTCAGCAAAAAATTGGCGATTTGGCACGAAATCAAGATCTTTCCAGGTATATTCTTTAATCAATATAAGATATAAGATAAAATTAT
>DATMXV010000033.1:0-7066 GCA_035561335.1 Desulfitobacteriaceae bacterium | reverse complement strand
ATATCCAAAATAAAAGAAGCCGGAAGGCTTCTTTTTTGCCACTACTTATTGACAATTTTATTCATCAGGCGCATCGAGCACATATCACCGCACATGGTACAGCTGTCATTATGTTTAGCCTGAGACTCCCGGCGGTAACGTTCTGCTTTTTCCCGGTCAATAGCTAAGCTGAACATCTTTTCCCAGTCAAAAGATTGCCTTGCCCGGCTCATTTCCAGGTCGATAGCGGCAGCTCCTGGTATACCCTTGGCAATATCCCCGGCATGCGCAGCGATCTTGGAGGCTATTATTCCTTCCTTGACGTCATCTACAGTGGGCAGGCGCAGGTGTTCGGCAGGGGTTACATAACAGAGGAAGTCTGCTCCTGCTCCTGCGGCAATAGCGCCGCCGATTGCACTTGTAATGTGATCATATCCCGGGGCAATATCTGTAACCAATGGTCCCAGGACATAAAAAGGCGCCCCGTGGCAAAGTTTCTTTTGCAGCTGGACGTTAGCTACTATTTCATTAAGCGGTACGTGGCCCGGTCCTTCGATCATGACCTGAACATTACGTTCCCAGGCTTTTTTGGTTAATTCTCCCAGGATGATTAATTCGGCAATTTGCGCTCCGTCTGTAGCATCGGCAAGGCTTCCCGGCCGGCAGGCATCGCCCAGGCTTAAGGTTACATCATACTTGTAGCAAATATCGCAAAGCTCATCAAAATATTCATAAAAAGGATTTTCCTTTCCGTTCAGGTCCATCCAGGCGTAGAGCAGGGAGCCGCCGCGCGAAACAATATTAGTTACGCGGGAGGTTTGCTGGAAGTGCCGGGCAGTTTCCCTGTTTATTCCGGTATGGACAGTGACAAAATCCACTCCATCTTTGGCATGCTGCTCCACTACCCCTAAAAATTCCTCCGGAGTGATGTCCTCTAATTTTTTACCTACAAAACCAAGGGCATCATACATGGGAACTGTACCGATCATTGCAGTTGACATATCCACGAGCCGGCTGCGGAAATCCTTGGTTTGGCCGTAGTTGCTGAGATCCATAATTGCTTCAACCTTCATATCGAGGGACATTTGTACCTTGGCCAACTCTACCTCAATGTTGGCGCAATCCGGGGAAATTCCCAAATTGACATTAATTTTTGTCTTCAGTCCCAGGCCGATACCTTCAGGACTTAAAGAGGTATGATTGTGGTTGGCGGGAATTACTACGGTACCCTCGGCCACCCGGCGCCTGATTTCCTCTGCGCTCAGTCCCTCTTTGCCGGCTACGATCTGCATTGCTTCGGTTATTATTCCTTTTTTTGCCTGTCCCAATTGTGTAGTCATTTTAATCACACTCTTTCTTTTTTATCTTTAATTCTTTGATCTCTTTTCCATAAGACAACATCATACATGCTAAGACAGCATCATACTTGGTTGCATTTAGACCATACCGAAAAAAAATTAAGAACAGCGGCAAGCTGTTCTTAATTTTTTTTCTAAAAGCATAAAGACTAGCTTTCCTCCGCTGGTATTAACCAGATCAGGTTCAAAGGGTCAGAGTTTCCTCATTCTCAGCCCGGAAGGGCACCCCCAGCAAATATATTAAATTATCAAGGTTTTATGAGATGATAAGGTATTATTTTCTAATTATTATATAACAAGAACATAGAGGTGTAAATAGGTAAACCTTTAAATTACACTTATGTTGTCCGCAATCCCCAGCCATACAGGCATTGATAGGTGGCGGGAATCCCCTTTACCCCCGAAAATCGGCTATCATAGTTCTTTATAAGGGAAAAAATACCTGAACCTAATCCTTTGGCAGACAGTTCATCGCTTAAATAATTGTGAGCTCCAATCATTTTTAGGGATTTGAGGAAGTCCCGGCAGGATTTAAAATATTCCTGCTTGGTGGTTTCTTCGAGGCCGATATTCTCAAAACCGGTGCTTATCATGATCTTTTCCAGATGTTTATTTTCAATAAACGGCTCTTTTTTAGCAGATTCCTGTTTAGCCTGTTTGCCTGGGATTATATCCACCTGGCCTTCTTTCAGGCAGACATATAATTCTTTAAAGGTACCGGACCCCAGGGTACTGAAAATCAGGTAACCATTGTATTCCAAATAGGAATGGAATTGGGAAAAGGTTCCTTGATAGTCGCTAAACCACTGAAAAACTGCGTTGGAGACAATTAGGTCGAACTGCCGCCTGTTTCTTATGTGCTCCTGACTTGACAGGTTTTCTCCGTCGGCTGTGAAATATTTGATATTAGGGAAGTTTGCCAATTTTTCTCTGGCGACTGTGATCATTTCCGGGGCAATGTCAGTGGCAGTAATTTGTGCCTTTGGGTATTTAACGGCAAGGAGTTCTGTCAAAAAACCTGTCCCACAGCCAATCTCCAGGATATTTCCAAAATAGCGTCCGGTCCTTCCGATTACCTCCAGCAACTCTCCGGCCATTTCCTTCTGAATAACAGCATATCGATCATAAGATACGGCATATTTGCCGAAATTTTCTTGTACTTGTAGTTTATTTACCATAAACAGTTAACCATCCTTCCAGATCGCGCAGAAAATCCTTAGGGTTAGTTAAGAAGGGGATATGACCTGTGCCAGGATAGCTGACTAACCTGGCACAAGGCATCTGCTGTTGAATAAATACAGCTCCTGATAAAGGACAAATTTCATCTTGCTCACCATGCAGCAGCAAAGTTGGGCAAGTAGTATCTTTTAATTCTGAGCGGAGGTCAACCTCAAGTAAAAAATCCAAACCGGCCTGGGCTTCACTGATATCCCAGGTGCGTCCGCGTTCCAAATAAGAAGTAATAACTTGTTCGGCCAATCCTTCTGTCTTTTCACGGTCGCTGAACATTAATTTGTAGAAATCCTGAAAAGTTTGCCCGGCATTTTTATGTAAACGTTTTTTCATTCTGATTATTGGTAAAGCTGGTATGCCTCCTGGATATTGTGTATCTGACACAAATTTCCCGGTCCCGCTGATTAAGATTAAACCTTGCACTATCTGAGGCAGTTTGAGTGCTGCCTGGATAGCAACAAGGGTACCCAATGACCAGCCTGCCAAAATAACCTGCTCCAATCCTTTTTCTTTGATCAGTTCAAATACAGTATCACGATAACTATACTTGTGTTTCATTGAGGGCAAATTCAAAGTATATACCCGGTACCTCTGTGCCAGGTAGTTTTCTGTCTCCTGCCAGATACTTTTATCTGAGGCCCAGCCGTGAATAAGTAGTATATTTTGTACTGCCATTCACATGCCTCCTTGGATTATTGACAATTCCCGGCCAATAAGCTTGATTTGTTCTACAGCCCAGGCCAGTTCTTCCTTGCTATGGGTAGCCATAACTGTCAACCGTAACCTTGCAGCATTAAGCGGTACTGTAGGCGGCCTGACTGCCATTGCCAGAATATTTACGTCAAAGAGACGTTTACTGAATTCCAGGGTTGTAGCATTATCTCCAACCAGGACCGGAATAATTTGGCTTTTGCTATTTATCAAATCAAATCCGGCCTCAGCAAGTTGCTCCCGTACCCGGGCGGCTTTCTCCAAAAGCTCTGTCCGCCGCCAATTCTCCTGTTGTACCACCTGAACAGCAGCCCTGACACTTGCCACAATGGCCGGTGGCAAACCGGTGGTGAAGATGAAACTGCGGGCTTTATTGCGCAGGTAATCTATCAATACTTTTTGTCCGCCGGCATAAGCTCCGAAACAACCGAAGGCCTTGCCCAAGGTACCCATATTAATCTCTACCTGTTCTGAAACACCTTGGAATTCAGCCAGCCCCCTACCGTTTTCGCCGAAGATTCCGCTCCCGTGAGCTTCGTCAATCATTAAAACAGCCCCGTATTTTTCTTTTAGTTCAATTATGGAACGAAGGGGGGCAAGATCCCCATCCATACTGAAGACGCTGTCGGTGATAAGAAGTTTGCGTCGTTGCCCCTCGGCTTTCTTTAAACAGCGTTCCAAATCTGCCATATCGGTATGCCTATAACGCAGGAAATCCGCCCCGCTCAGTCTGATACCGTCTATGATACTGGCATGGTTAATTTTGTCACTGATAATAATATCTCCCCGGCTTGCCAGGGCTGTAATTATCCCAATATTGGCCGTATATCCGGAATTAAAGATTATCGCTGCTTCAGTATTCTTAAAATCTGCCAGGTCTTTTTCCGCCTGATCATATATCTCATAGTTGCCTACAATTAACCGTGATGCGGTAGCGCCGCAGCCAAATTGTTGAATAGCCTGGACTGCAGCCGCCTTCAGGAGAGGATGCCCGGCAATGCCCAGATAATTGTTGCTGCTGAGATTCAGCAATTTTTTTCCTTGTATTTCCACCCATTCAGCAGGCGCCCCGCTGATACTTTTTAACTCCCGGAAAAGATGCTGTTCGTGTAATTTTTCCAACTTATTTGCCAGGTCTGCATAAAATTTTACCATCAGGTAACCCACCGTTCTTAACTATAATCAAGTATTCAGAATACTTCAAAGACAGTAGCCGTTCTCTAAACCGAAGTAGCGTCATTCCGGCCGGATAACCCCTAGTCTGTAACGTTTTTAATTGCCTCATAGGTTATATATGCAGCCCGGGATAATTCTTTTTCACTCATAGCCGGAACAGGCATCAGCACGATTACATTGCCCAGGGGACGGATAATCAAACCATGCTTACGGGCTTCCAAAATGACCTTATGACCGATGTTTTCTCCTGGTGTGTAGGGTTCTTTGGTTAACTTGTCTTTGACAAGCTCTAGTCCAACCATTAAACCTTTCTGCCGGATATCGCCCACGTGGTTCAAAGTTTTGAATTTCTCCAATTCACTGTTAAGTATCCGGGCTAAATGTTGCACATGACCGATTAAGCCGGTTTGTTCAATGACTTCAATGTTAGCCAGAGCCGCTGCGCAGCCTATGGGATTTCCGGTAAAGGTGTGGCCATGGTAAAAGGTTTTTCCTTCTTCAATTTTTCCCAGAAAAGCCTGGTAAACTGTGTCTGTGGTTAAGGTGGCAGCTACAGGCAGATAGCCCCCTGTCAGTCCTTTGGCCATACACATGATATCGGGGCTGACCCCTTCCTGCTCGCACGCAAATAAACTTCCAGTCCGGCAGAAGCCTACTGCTACTTCGTCAGCGATTAATAAAATATTATATTTTGTACAAAGTTCCCGGATTTTACGCAGGTACCCTTCAGGCGCCGTGATCATGCCTGCTGCCCCTTGGACAAGTGGTTCGACTATCATAGCGGCAATTTCCCGATGATGTTCAGACATTATTTTTTCAACAGACTGTAAGCATTCCAGGCTGCATTGGGTGCGCTCTTTCCCTAAAGAGCAGCGGTAGCAGTAGGGAGAGGGGGCCCTGTACCCTTCAAACAACAGATCGCGATATGTAGCATGAAATAAATCCATACCGCCCACACTCACAGAACCTATGGTATCCCCGTGATAGGCTTCTTCCAGAGATATGAATTTCTTTTTCTTCCGGTTTTGAGGATCCGGTTGTTGCTGCCAATACTGAAAGGCTATCTTCAGGGCTATTTCAACCGAAGTTGCCCCGGCATCAGAATAGAATACCTTAGTTAACCCGGCAGGTGTTAATTCCACCAGTTTTTTTGCCAACTGAATTGAAGGTACATTGGCTAATCCCAGTAATGTGGAATGGGCAATCTTATCCGCCTGATTTTTTATAGCCTGGGTTACAGCAGGATGGGTATGACCATGGACAGTTACCCATAAAGAAGATATTCCGTCCAGATAGCGATTGCCCTGGACATCTATCAGATAACTGCCTTCTCCCCGTTCAATAATCAGGGGATCATCGGCCAGCCACATTTTCATTTGGGTAAAAGGATGCCAGACATAATCTTTATCCCATTGTGCTAATTGGGTGTATTTCTGCTTTGGCAATTTTTTCAGCTCCTCATAATCTTATATATTGTTTGTTCTAAATTAAACTGGTTTAATCAGTTCACTTACTTGATTATTCCTTCGTCAACTTCTACTTTTTGCCGCTATTTAAACAAGCATGGAGGTCTATCTAAATTAACGGCTTGATTAATTATCGATAGCCTTAAGCAATTGCTCCAGATTAACGTATTTTTCGATTATGGAAATCAGGTCTCCCGCTTGTGGATTTTCACCCTCGACACTAAGCCCCTCGATTTTGGGTACTAATCCCAGTACAGGAACCCCTGTCATTTTTTCAATTAGCCCCGGATTCGTTTTTTCAGCCGGCCCGGAGTTCTGATAATCATAAAAATTAATAATAATCCCTGCTAATTTAAGTCCCCTGGATTTGGCATATTCAACTGTCAAACAAGTATGGTTGATAGTGCCCAGATTCGGCCGGGTAACGATTAACAAGGGCAAATCCATTTTTACTGCCAAATCTGCTATAGTTATTTTTGTTTCAATTAGTGGGACCAATAATCCGCCTGCTCCCTCTACCAAGGTCAACCGGTGCCTGGCTGAAATCCTCTGGTAATGATCCAGGATAGTGTCCAGGTTAATATTTACACCCTCAATTTCGGCGGCAACTGCCGGGGCTAATGAAGCCTGCAGACACACTGGATTTAAGTCGCGATCACTATAGGGCAAGTCCGTAACTGTTCCATAAAAAAAAGTATCTTCAGAAACTATCCGGTTTTCCCGCAGGATGCCGCCGCTTTGAATGGGTTTGATAGCTATGGCATCCTCACCGTGTTTCCGGAGAGCCCCTAATATTCCGGCTGTAATGACAGTTTTCCCCACACCGGTATCTGTGCTGGTTATAAATAAACCTTTGCTATGTATGGACATAGGCGGATTCACCTCATTGTAAACTTATTAATTATATGTAGTTGACAATTATTCTAAACTTCAAGCCTCTAATTGTCAATCGGAGAGGGATGATTGAGTTTGCATATTTGGTAAATCCCAATTAGATTTCTCATGTTTTAACGCCTGAGCTACAGTGTTGCAGTCCATTGTTGCAATAATAAAACATTTATGGTTTTCAGATGTTTTCCCCAAAGTATATCAACCGGAACCAGGATTAGAATATCAGAAAAAGATTTCGGTGTAGTTTTTTGT
>DATMXV010000032.1:0-2281 GCA_035561335.1 Desulfitobacteriaceae bacterium | reverse complement strand
GATAATACTTGGCATAAGAATCACTTAATTTTTTCATGGCAGGGATAAAAATATCATAGTATCCACTTGTAGTATTAAACTCTTTAAGCATCTCTTGAATTTTGAAAGCAGGAGAATTTTTATATTCCTCGGACTTTTTATATTCAAGATACCATGTCAGCATTTTCTTGTTTTCTGCTAAAAACTGTTCAGGATCTTCAATAGACCTCTTTGTTTGTTCATTCATCTTCAGAATATTTTCTGTGCTGATGTGCTGAGTACTTTCAACCAGAAAATCCTGTAGCTCTTTGGGAAAGGTCAGGGCAGGGGCCTCATCCAGAAACTCTGTGATTTCTTTATAAGCAGCCTGTTGTTGGGGCGTTGCAATCGGCTCATTCAAAAACCGGGCAAAATGCAAACAAATAAAGCGGCCGTAATATCCGGGAAACGCCTCTAACAGCTTATCCGTAACCGTTTGATTCTGTTCAATGGCCTTCAACGCTGTTTCTATTTCGGCAAAACTCTTACCGAGACTAAGTTGGTCAAGTATGACTTGTTTTGTTTTTTCCCTTTGCACACTCAATTCTTTTTGTACTGATATTTTTTGTAGAACATTTCCTTTTTCATCTGCAAGTATCGCTTTAATATCATCTGTACCAAGGCCGATTTTACGAAAGACAGAAATTTTCTTTAAAAGCGCCACATCATTTTCCCTGAAATATTTGTATCCGTTTGCCAAAATTTCAGGGAAAACCAATCCTTGATTTGTATAGTATTCAATTGCTTTTTTGGTTAAATTGGTTGCTTTGCTTACTTCGTTAATTAACATTTTATCACCTCGAACTCAATTGTAAGCTAACACCCAAGGTAATAGTAAATAGATTTTTATGAAGAAAAAGGGAATTTACCTTTAAGTTTAGCGTACCAACCAGCCATAATCATGCCCTGTAATCCATGATGTAGTCAACATATACCGTTTGATCCTTAATTTGATATAAAATGAGATACCATTTCTCAACGAACATCTTGTGGTATTTGTTTGGCGGAATAAACTCGGCCTCCAAAAACGGGAAACGCTCCGGTATTTGGTACAGAGAACGGATGGCATCCATCAGGTCGTTTTTGATTTTGCGGGCGGCTGAGTTTGTCCCCATATTAAAGAAATATGCAATTTGGATTGACCGACAATTAGTTATGTGGTATATTTCTATCATAAAGAGTGAAATATATAACATGCGGAGGCTTCTATGAGAAAGCTAAATAAACTTGGTTTGCTCTCTTTGCTTGCTTTAATAGGTATATTGGGTCTTGTTACTCCAAACAAAGGTTTTCTTGGTTTCTTTGGTTTTTTTGGTTATCTTCGTTACTTCTGGGTAATACCCGATGAGATGTTCACCGAAATGGTGCACAAGGCAGGCAGTGCCGGATTTTTTGGCGGTATGGCCGTGACCGTGCCGGCTATCTTTTTTACTACCCTTTTTATTGATGTTATTACACCCGTCTATGCTTTTGCTGCGGGCTTTGTCGGTTCGGTGTTTGCTTTCTCGGTTACGCTGGTGGTACTGGAATACAGGGAACGCAGAGGGATGTAAAAGCTATGCTGAAAACCAGAATCAGAGAATTCCGTGCCCGTCATAATATGAAGCAGGAGGAATTGGCCTCACTGGTGGGTGTACGCCGGGAAACGATCGGTAATCTTGAAAACGGCAAATACAATCCTTCCTTGAGACTGGCACTTGACATTGCCAAGGTATTTCAGACTACAGTGGAAGAATTATTTGAATTCATTGATGAAAAACAATAATATTGTCAATCTTATGAAAGAGTTGTATACTTACATAGATTGTATAATATCATAACTGTATGCTCAAAAAAAATCAGGAAAGGAGGTGTGAAATGGCTCACGGATCATTTGGTACCGCAATTAATTGTATGGACGGCAGGACACAATTACCTGTAAATGAATACTTAAAAAGCCGTTATAATCTTGATTTTATTGATACCATTACCGAACCGGGTCCGGTTAAAATTCTGGTGGATAATTTGGCCGCTGTGGAATCAATAAAACAAAGAGTAAAAATATCGGTAGAAGCTCATGGCTCTAAGCTAATTGCTCTTATTGCCCACCATGACTGCGCAGGTAACCCGGTGTCAAAGGAAATACAATTACAACAAATTGAGGCGGCAATTAAAACTATTCGTTCCTGGAATTATGATGTTCAATGTTTGGGCTTGTGGGTAAATGATAAGTGGCAGGTTGTCCCAGTTTAATAATTTATTTAATAATTCGATTGTACTTAAA
>DATMXV010000031.1:0-6309 GCA_035561335.1 Desulfitobacteriaceae bacterium | reverse complement strand
ATTTAAATGTTGATACATTTCTTTTTGCTCTTTCGTTGGATTTCCACCGAAAGCCGGGTCTATGTCTATAAACAATATAATAACAACGCTCAATAGAAGCAAAAAACTGAGTAAACATAACCCCATTTTTTTAATCTTTTTCATATTTTCACTTCTGTAATTCCAATTTTAAGGAGCCACCTGGATACCTCATTCTGCGCATTTTTACGTCTCTGTCCCGGACTGCAAGACCTTCCAGAATAGAGCCGGAAGACTCTGAACTACTGTATACACTGAGGAATGATCAATGATACAACGGAAAGGAGATGTCTTTGATTTCCTGCGGTCGGGATTCGTGCAGGCTTCCTGCAACAATGCCAACAGTGCTACTTTTCCACCGGCATGTGGCAGGTTTCTATATTCAACTTTCATTTATCTTTCTCCATTATTATTGATCATTCTTTGCGTAGCGATATAATTTCTGCTTTTGGCAAATTCGGCAAAAGAAAGTTTGGGGTTAATCCTATTATTCCACGTAAACGGAGGACATCGTATAGCTATTGTGCCGGGCGGAGATGATCGCGTTCCGGCTTGCTCTTGAATAGATTCCGGAAAACTTCTGGTTATACACATACAACCCGGTAAGATTATGAAAATTATAAAGTTCAGCCTTACCGTCTTGGCCATAGAGGACGTTTTCACTCAGTGCAAGAGGGCAGTACTCCTGTATAATGTAATGCTCCCGCATTTTTTCCCACAATAGGGATTCCCATTCCTCTTGTGTATAATCCTTGCCGGCGCAGACCCCTGTGGACGCATAATTGTCGATTGGTTTGACGATGTAGTTATCCTTGGTGGCCAGATAAACATTGAGGTCTTCATTGTTCTCAAGCAATTTTGTCATCGGCACATGCTCATCAATATAGGCAATTTCCTCTTCAGATAAAAATTTCCGGAAGGTAGACTGGTAAAGGACTTCAAAAAATCGCTTGGTATGGATAATCTGACTTTTAATCGGTCCAATCACACAGGTTTTATTTGCCAAAAGGCCCTGAATCAATGCGGGAATTTCATCATAGCGGTCCATCAGGTCTTTTGTTACCAGCCGCCGATAAATGATGTCGATTTCCTGTCCCTCATAAAACAGTCGGCCGTCATTGTACATTAAATCCCGCGGATCGGCAATAACGCACCGAAATCCTGCCTTTTCAAAGTGTTTTTTGAATATGTCAAACTCCAGCAGGTTTCCTTTATCCTTAAAATCCAGAATAGCGACAGTCGTATTTTCATAAGCTTCCCGTCTGCTGCAGTCAAGCGGTATCTTATGATTTGAGACCCGGTACTCGTTATAAATGTTGTTAACCTCTTCCACCCAGCTGTCAAAAAGCTCAAAATTTTTGACAGTATGGTCTCTGGCAACTTCACACATTGGAAGGCTGCTCAGTAGCACGGCGGTCAGTTCCACCTCCTCGTTCATGGCAGAGGTGCCATCGGTATTGAGTTCGCAGAATTTGTAGCCGCCGTCCTGATAATAAAAGATATCAAAACGCCCCATCGGAACATTTACCCGATACCCATGGCCGTTCGCGGTGCTGAGAATAAGTTCCTCAAGCCGCTTGTCAAAGCCGAAGAGGGCCCGGATACTGGCATGCTTCATATAGAGATCAATGGTATGGTCGACAATTTTAAAGAGTTCCTGCATGGCTTTGCCAAACCGGCAAATATCCTGGCTTGTGAAGATTTTCGGTACATATAAAAACGGGACCGGCTTGCCGTGATAAACAGCACCGGATTTATCGACCTTTTCAACGGTTAGCTGATAATCCTGAAAATATTTCTCCGGCTGTCCTGCGATTTCCCTTACTTTGTCTGTTTCTATTTTACTCATCAAATTCGTTTCCCCCTTTCACAAGCCATTTCATAATGTGATCTGTGCGATAAATTCGTCCGGTCGGCTTTTATAAAGGGCTTTCAGACGGTTTGACATGGAACCGTCTTTTAGAATCAGCGACCGCATGAGCGTCAGATAAGATGCCTCATCTCGATCGAGCGCCGATATGGCGTCGTCCAGAAGTCCAAGCGCAAAAGCCGTCACTTCTATATTTTTATAATCAAAAACCGTCTCTTTGACGAGTCTAGTATTCAGCGACCGAATATCCTCGTCTGAAAATGTCTGAGAATATGAATAATATTTATCCAGAGTAGACGGGCTGTAAAAGATTCCTTTGATGAGCGCCGGCACAGCCATATTATAAGGATACGGCAGAGCATCCGCCATCCGAATTTCCAGAAAATTCTTCACCCTAACATCTGGGAAAACCATACTGATCAGATGTTCATAGTCGCTTTGCTGAAAATCGTACCGTTCAAGCAAATCAGACAGCTTTTCATTTCTCGTAAAAATGGTTTTACTATCTATACGTACTAAAATCGGCGGCGTTCTCAAGAGAAAATCGATGTAATCCGAAAAGTTAAATGTTCTATCAAGGATGCCGGAGATTAATTTCGTGCGTTCAGGATCGGTATTCTCCCAAATTAATATCCGGCAGTTATTGTCTGGGTAAATTTCTCCTTCAAAAACAGGTGTCGCGTCGAACAAACGTGCGATAAAAGGCGACAGAAAATTGGCAACCCTATATTTTGTTATAAAGTCTGCCTCGTCACTATAATCAATTGAGACTTGGGTTGAAGCGGTACCTTTCATCATGTTGTGCCCGTAGATTCCCGTGCCCATGAAATAATCATACATCATTTTGTAACGCGATTTAGGCAACAGGGGTAGCTGGTCAATTTTGGTTTTGGGATGATAACCGATCGACGCAAGTGCCTGATTCTTCATAAGCAACTGCCGGATCTCACCCAATATGTCTTGATAGGCGCTGTCGATTTCGCCGACTGTTGTCTCCACATGCAAGCTGATTTCAACCTGCCCGCCCGGCTCGAGCGTAATGGTATGCCCGTCCTTTTCCACGGCCATCAGATTTCCGTCTTCCACCAATACAACTTTCCAGCCCCGATTTGCAAGCTTTTTTAAGAGTTCATGCTGACCGTTTGGCTCGTCATATCGGTAGCTTTCCATGGTTGACCGATCGATCAAGAAGTGTTCGAACTCCACTCCAAGTCTTTTACATACCTTTTTATTGCTGCGTTTAAAATATTCTGACATATATTGCTTAAAATCATCAGTTTTATTCAATCCTCCTGTATGTCCTTTCGGCGCCTGTGTAATAGGCTCCGCTGCGCTGGAATCATACATGACCTTGTCAATCAGATTTATGCCGTGTTCCATGCCATAACTGATGATACCTTTGATTTCCTGCGGTGTAGCTTCATGCAGGCTTCCTGCAACAATGCCAACAGTGCTGATTTTTCCACCGGCATGTGGCAGGTTTCTATATTCAACTTTCATTTTTGCTTTCCCCACTATTATTAGATATTCTTTGATATGCGCTGCTTTTTCCGATTCTTGACAAATTTCAGAGCATAGTAAGTCACACAGATATAAACTCCCATGATGGAAACGTAATCCATGAAGAAAAATATGGCGGATTCATCAAAGTTCCAATAGGAATATGTATAGTACAAAATCAGCTTGGAACCCACGTCTCTGGCAACGAAAGCATACACCCCATATACAGCAATCAACATTGCCATGACTCGCACCACAAATTTACGTCCACGGTTCGGAGAGGGAATTCCCGGTATCTTTCTAACCATACCTATAATCATTCTCCAGTGCATTCCTATGTGTATGGAGATGAGGATAAATCCCCAATATGTGGCCAGAATGTGCATCTGCCGTGCAATCAAACCACCGTCTACAGGAATAAAGGCAAACACATTACGGGAAATCAGCACGGAGCTTACCATCAACATCAGCACCATTACGAGAAGAAGCAGATTGACCGCCGTATTAAGAACACGGCGTGCATTGGGCTTTCTTTTTAGAACTGTCTGATACCATCGTCGATTTAAAATATTGTGGACAATAAATAAAGCAAGCAGTGAAACTCCTAACAGTTCATGGATAGCGTTTCCGGTTAGGTGGTAAGCCATGGCTACCAGCATGAGAACCGTCATAAAGAGGTCAATGGCCAGCTTGATTAGCATTTTCCGATTCAAAGAGTTCTCCTCATTTATTCTGCCATTCCGATTTCACGCAGCCACTCAGATACATCATCCTGCGCAGTTTCTACACTTGATCCCCTGATTGCAAGACCATCAAGAATAGTTGACTGCGGGCAAAGCTCGGTGATGTCTTCAACACTTCGTCCAAGGCCGCTTCCTTCGTGGGTGCAGAATGGTATGATGGTTTTTCCAGAAAATTTGTATTCCTCCAAAAAGGTAAATACCGGCATTGGCATCGTTCCCCACCAGTTGGGATAACCTATGAAAACAACATCATAAGAGTCCATGTTCTCAACCTCTGTTGCAAGTTCCGGTCTGTAGTTGTCTTCCTGTTCCTGCTTTGCCTGATCAACCACCGCATCATAATCCTTGGGATATGGATTTACGGTCACAATTTCAAAAATATCACCGCCGACTTTTTCGTGGATTTGATTAGCAATTATGCGTGTGTTGCCGGAATGTGAAAAATAAGCCACAAGGATATTGTTTTCTTTTGTGCCTGAGGTATTATTACTTTTTACCTTTGATTCTATCTGTTCATTTTCGTCTAATGTGGAAGACTGCCGCTCCTGTACAGTACTATTGTTATCGCTGCCGGTTGTGTCGCTGTTTATGCATCCACAGGTGGCGAGGAAGAGGCCCACCATGATTGCGAGGACCAGCGCTGATATTTTCTTCATCGTATGTATCTCCTCTTTTATTTTTATCCACAAATTTATTCTCATGTTCGCTATAGTGGGACAGATATTGGGATATTTCCTGAGCACTGCTTCAATTTCCTCAATTTCCGCAGTGGACAAAGTAACATCTGCTGCCGTCGCATTCTCTTACAGATATTTTCTCCATTTCGTTCCCGGAATAGGAATGATATTGTAGGACCGTACGATCATCAGGTAACTGACGAGGATGATCGCGAGCACAGCATTGGGGTGCGAACGGTGTCCGACATTGTCCATATAATAAGTTCCTCGATTGACCTTATTGTGATTTTACTTGTAGGAAGCCTCGTAGATGGCAATACAATCTTCAATGCTTAGCTCGCTTCTGTCACAAGTAAACAAAAAGCCCATCGTATCCTTTGCGTTTTTAGCCATTATTTCAAATTCTTCCGGTCTGATACCGTAATCGGACATTTTAAGGTCTGAAATGCCACATTCTTCCTGTAATTTCGCCAGCATTGTGATGAAATCCGTAGGATCTTTCGCATCCTCCATTCCCATGGCATTTGCCATTCTTACAAACCTATCGTCGCATACATGCCTGTCAATAAGATGTGTAAAATACGCTTTGCTGATCATGATAAGACCTGCACCGTGAGGAAGTTCCTGATGATAAGCTGACATGGCATGTTCCAGAGAATGCTCACTGGTGCAACGCCCCACACACATTACCGTTCCGGAAAGCGTGTTGCCAAACGCAACCTTTTCGCGCGCATCAATGTCATTTCCGTCTTTCACAGCTTTTGCAAGATTCCGGCTTATATTTTCAATCGCTGTGATAGCATACATATCACTCATAAGGTTGACACCATTCGAAACATAGCCCTCCACACTATGGAATAATGCATCAAATCCCTGATAAGCCGTATATTTGGGCGGAACGGTAAGCATCAACTCCGGATCGACAATTGCCAGAATCGGAAACAGATCGTCATGTACAAATCCGGTTTTCTCATGTTTTTCTTCGTTGGTAATTACTGTTCCAGGGTCTGTCTCGGAGCCGGTTCCGGCTGTCGTTGTAATGGCTACAACCGGAAGAGGTTTGTTCTCTATTGGTTTCCCTTTTCCGCTACCTGAAGGAATATAGTCCCAATAATCGCCATAGTTAGTTGCCATTAAAGCAATTGCCTTTGCCGCATCAATACAGCTTCCGCCACCTAAAGCGACAATAAAATCACAGCTATTTTCGTTTGCAAAAGTGCCGCCTGCCATAACTGTTGATTTCAAGGGATTAGCTTCAACTTTGTCAAACACTACGGTTTCTATTCCTGCCAGTTTCAGCTGATCTTCTGTTCTTTCAAGATAACCGTTTGCTCTTGCGGATTTCCCTTTTGAAATAACGATCATAGCTTTTTTGCCAGGCATTTTCTGGGTGTGCAGATTGTTCAATTGACCTGCTCCAAATAAAGTTCTGGTAGGTACATACATATTATACATGTCAAATCCTCAATCGTAAATTTTAATCCTGACTGATCAGTCAATC
>DATMXV010000030.1:0-3207 GCA_035561335.1 Desulfitobacteriaceae bacterium | reverse complement strand
ATTCGCCAGTATTGTTACACAACTTGTAAAACAGAATACTAAAATAAGAAAAACAATAATTTTAGTAATTTTGGAATAACTATATTTTCTCCACTTTATAGCCAATTCCCCACACCACCTTTAAATACTTCGGTTCCTTAGGGTTTATTTCAATTTTTTCTCTTATCTTCCGTATATGAACTGCTACTGTGTTCTCCGGGCTGGAGGCGAATTCATTCCAAACTTTTTCATATATTTCATCGATTGAGAATACCTTTCCGGCATTGGCGGTTAACAGTTTTAGTATCTTATATTGGACAGGAGTAAGCTTTACCTCATCACCATCGACAGTGACAATCTTACACTCATCATCTATTGCCAGACCGCCCGTTCTATAGAGATTGCTTTTGGTTTCCATGCTTCCTAATGTTGTATACCTTCTAAGCTGAGACCTCACCCTGGCAAGTAATTCCAAAGGATTAAAAGGCTTGGTCAGGTAATCGTCAGCCCCCATATTCAAGCCAATTATTTTATCGGTATCCTCGGATTTTGCCGAGAGAATAATTACCGGTATATTTTTATTCTCCCTGATCTTCATGGTTGCCCTGATGCCATCCATTTGCGGCATCATAACATCCATAATAACCAAATGTATTTCATTATCTTTAACTACTTCTAAAGCCTCCAACCCGTTTGCAGCCTTAAATACTCTGTAACCTTCATTATCCAGATAGATTTTTATCGCATCTAATATTTCTTTATCATCATCGCACACAAGGATATTCATGATGTGTCACTTCCCCAAATTACTTTACTCAATAATATCACACCCTCTCTGTTGTTTATTTTAAGGTAATGATATCAACTAAATCTTACGATAATCCTGATACAATTCTTAAGAACTTCTTAACTTTTAGATTGGTCTTTATTTTGCCGGGTTTTCTTTAATGCCAGTCTTCCTTTATTCCAATTCTCTTTCCCCGGCGGGACCTCCCCGGAAAACCTGCAGAATCTGCAGCAAAATATGAATTGCCGGCCAGGGTTCATACTTACCCCGGCCGGCAATTCAGGCAAATACCTTATTTAATCTAATGTGATACTTTACTTAGCGCTCTATTCCAAATTAAGCCTCTTGCTTAAGATAAAATTAGTAATAGTGAAGTAACCTGTACTCAGTAGTCCATATAATATGATTCCATAGGCAAACATAAGTTCCATTAAGTGCCAACCGGCGATATTATCGATACTTATATGGATATTAAAGAAATTGGTTATAGTTGCAGGGGTTAAACTTAACAACAGGAAAAGAATTTGCGAAAGGGTGTTAAGGACTATAAAGGCTCCGAAGGAGGCCAGAATTTTGTGCTTGCTGAACAGGTGTCCGATGGCAATAGAGGCATAAATCAGCAGAATCCAAGAAACCAGTCCGATAAGAACGCCAACTAAAATCTCCAGCGTCAAAAGGGATACCGAAGCCCCCAGCCGGTCATTGAGCCGGCTAAAAAGGATGATAATTTCCCCTATGCCCTCAGTAATAACCCCTTTCTCATATGCAATAATCAGGATTGAAATCATAGCTATAATTACACTGGCTGCCATCCACATTACAGATATCAAAAGCTTGCAGATAATATGCTTCCAGGGCCGGGTAGGCAGTGTAAACATTAAATAACCTTCCTCGGAAAGCAAATTTTTATAGAAGCGCTGAATCATCACGACAAAGGTCATAATAAACATCCCCGCCATAATAATAACATAGATAATCATGCTCAGGATTGCGGGAGTAGTATCCCATTGCTGGGGACTTAGAGAAGAAATCAACTTGCTGATTCCTGCAAACAGCAGTAAAGACAGGAAAAACGGCAGAAATACTCTCCCCGTGGCTTTAATCTCGTATTTCAAAAGCTTGCTTAACATTTAAACACCTCCCTGAACAAAGCATCAACAGATTTACCCTTCTCATCCCGAATATCATCTACTGAAGAGGTCAAAACCACCTGGCCTTGATTAATAAAAACTACATAATCCAGGATTTTCTCTATATCCGAAATAAGGTGGGTTGAGATAATTACAGTCGCATTTTCATTGTAATTGCTGATAATCGCTTCCAGGATATAATCCCTGGCCGCCGGGTCTACTCCACCTATGGGCTCATCCAAAAGATAAAGCTCTGCTTCCCGGCTCATAACAAGAAGCAACTGCACCTTCTCCTTCGTTCCTTTAGACAATGTTTTTAGTCTTTCCTGCGCATCGATATTAAGTCTTTTGAGCATATCGTAAGCCTTCTCCGGTTTAAAATCTTCATAAAAATCGGAGAAAAACTCAATAATCTGGTGTACGCGCATCCAATCATTTAAATAAGTCTTTTCCGGGAGGTAGGATACAATTTTCTTGGTCTCGATACCCGGCTTCCGGCCGCCAATAAGGATATTTCCGCTGGTAGGGGTTAAAAGCTCATTTGCCAACTTTATGAGGGTACTTTTGCCGCTGCCGTTCGGTCCTAAAAGCCCGACAATTTGTCCGCGCTCTATTTTTAGATTAACTGCAGATACGGCAGCTGTCCTGCCAAATCTTTTTGTAAGGCCGTTGCATTCTAAAATAGCACTCATTTCTCCATCTCCTTAATTATGTTATCCATAAGATTTAAAACCTGCTTGAGATCAAAGCTCAGCAACTCCATTTTTCCCAGAAACTCCAGGATTTGCGCCCGCGCCAATTTGGTTTTGGCCCTTTCTACCAAGTGTGCATCCTCTGTTATCGACCGGCCGCTTGTCCGGTGAGTTATTACAAGACCGTCTTCCTCCAACTTCGCCAGCGCCCTTTGCATGGTATTCGGATTCACCGAGGCTTCCTGAGCCATGTCCCGCACAGACGGCAGTCTGGACCCCAATGGATAAGCGCCTGAAAATATCCTTAACTGGATTTGTTCAATCAGTTGGCTGTAAATAGGTCTGTCAGATTTCAATTCCCAAGGCATGCTGTCACCTCCTTATGAGTATTGTATTATTGTATTAATAACTTAATACAATAATACAATACTACGGCCTATTGTCAATAGGTCAATAGTAAAACCTTAAAAAAATAAGAGAACCATTACACAGCAAACTAAAGTTTGAGTGTAACAGTCCAATTGCAATAAAAGAATGCCGGATCGCCTAAAAAATCCTGCTATTTTCTGGGGAGAGAGCAACAATTAATTATTTTTACAATCCCGATAATTAAAAAATA
>DATMXV010000029.1:0-3415 GCA_035561335.1 Desulfitobacteriaceae bacterium | reverse complement strand
GAATATAGCAAATTAATAGTCGGCAAATACATCGCCCCTGTAATAGCGATCTTCTATATCTTTTATTTTGCCTATCTTTCTATAACATTAGTAAGACTTGCCAGCGAATATATCAAACTGGAGCTCCTGCCGAATACTCCTATTTGGGCCATATGTTTGGTATTAACTCTGGCCGCATTTTATGCGGTAACAAAGAAATTAAGAGTAATTGGACGGTTATCTGAAGTTTTTGCTCCAATTAATATAATTATTTTTTTCATTGCTTTTTGTCTGGTGTTTTCTAAAGGAAAATTGGTAAATATCAGGCCTTTCTTTGGTTCAATAGATGCAATGACCCATCTCAATGCTTTGATCAATCCGGCAATAATAACAGGATTTGTCGGAGCTGAACCTTTGACATTTATTCCTTTTGATAAACAGAACACAAAAAAGACCTATATTTATGTGGCGACAGGTATGATGCTTGTCGGATTTTTTCATTTACTTGCCACAGAATCAAGCATAGCTTTAACAGGAGTTGATGATGTAATCAGATACAATGATCCTTTAGTATTTATCATAAGAAGAATAGACATCCCGGGTATTGATTTTTTACAAAGAATCGATGGTTTCTTCTTTATCGCCTGGCTTATTTCGATGTTTTATATCTTATGTTGTACAATGTACGGCTCTACTATTTTTCTAAGCAAATCGCTGAAAAAAACAAACTATAATCTAATAGCCTTCGCTGTTTTTCTGGTATGTTTTCTCGTTGCCCTGATTGCTCCCAGTTTTGAATTATCATTGAAACTGGTTACCTACATAGCTTATTTTGGCCTGGTAGCCGGATTCTTGATACCGGTCAGCTTATTTATAATTACAAAGGTAAAAAAACATGGCTAAAAAACTAAGTAAAATATTGTTAATATCTTTATGCTTCCTCTTGCTTACGGGTTGTTGGGATTACAAGGATCTTGAAGACAGAACATTAGTAACTGCCATCGGAGTAGATTATGACAATGGTTTTTATACCTTGCTTCAGGAAATTATCCAGGTCAGAAAACATCAAGAAGGAGATCAGAAACAATCCGCAGCGCAAAATACCATAATTAAGGGTCAGGGCGAAGACCTGGAGGAAGCCGAATATCAGCGTGACTCTTCTTCCCCTTTCCCCATGTTCCTGGGAGCAGTAAAAGTAGTTATTCTTGGTCAGGGTCTGCTGCAAAAAGGAATAGAACCTTATCTGAATAGAATAAACCGCTTAACCGACTATCGGAAAACAACCTTAATGGTCGCAAGCCGTGAACTGCCTGAGGAGATTTTACAAGCAAAAGTAAAAAATGAAGTCTCCGCAGGATTTATGATTGAAGATACCATTAACCAAATGAGAGAGATAGGTATTGGTTTATATACGACTACCGGAGATATAATCAGTTCTTCAGCCTCAGGTGAGGAAGGTTACTTAATTCCCTATATTGGCCTGGAGGGTGATACTGTCCAATACCTGGGTTTGGCAGTGCTCAAAGATTATAAACTGGCAGGTATTTTGGATGCCAAGGATTCTCAAGCGGCAGTATATCTTCTTGCCCAAAAACCCAAGCTAAAAGTAAGCATACCTCATCCTGAAAATGAGAATAACCTGCTTTCTATTGTAATCAGGGTTAAACATAGAGACTTTAAAGCAGATTATATTGAGGGAAAAGTTGATCTCAATATTAATCTGGTAATAGATGCGGAATTAAGATATGAATATACATTTGAGCCCCTTGAAGATGAAGAAATAGGTAATCTCGAAGATTCAATTTCCCGGAAAATGGAAGAAGAGATTCTGAAAGTTATCAATGATACTCAGAATAAGTATCAGACTGATATTTTTCATTTTGTAAGATACTTCAGGGCCAAGAATCCGGGAAAGTATAAAGAAATAAACTGGCAGGATGAATACCCTCTCGCTGATATTCATGTTCAGGTTAAAACAAATTTAAGAGACATGAATTTGTTTAATCCAAACGCCAAAAAGAAGTACTGATGATGGGGGTCATTATGAAAAAAGCAACTAAAATTAACGCTAAGGAAAATTCTCTGAATATTATAAACAGCTTGCTGCAGAATTCGGAAATATCGCATAGAAAACTGCCGGCGAAGAATATGGATATCTACATCTTGTTTATCCGGCAGGTAACAGACCGGATCATGCTGGCAGATAATGTCATTAAGCCTCTCATCCAGTATATGAGAAATAATCTGACTTTTACAGTAGATGATATTTTTAATTCCGTACTATTTATGGATGATGTCATTGTTGATAGTGATGAAGCCAAAATTTTGGAATATTTATTGGAAGGTAAATCCATTATTCTCTCTTCTGCCGACAAACGATATATTGCAGCGTATACTTCAAAATATGAAACGAGAATACCATCATCACCGGAACTTGAATACAGCATGAGAGGACCCAGGGATTCGTTTATTGAGAATCTGGATTCCAATATTTCAATGATTCGCTATCGCCTTAAAGATCCGGAACTGAAGATTGACAAAATGACAGTGGGAAAACGAACTAAAACCACTGTTGCTGTTGCTTATATCAATGACATAATAAATCCTCAATATGTGGATAATATCAAAGAAAAACTGCAGGCAATCAAGATTGACGGAGTAATTGAATCAGGGTATATCCAAAAATTCATCTCAGATAAACCTTATGGTATTTTCCCTCAGGTAGGTATTTTGGAAAGACCGGATATGGTAAGCGCTAACCTGCTGGAAGGCAAAATAGTCCTTCTGGTTGAAGGCAGTGTAATGGCCCTGGTCACTCCCAGGAGGTTAGTCGAATTTCTGGATGCTCCGGATGACCATTTTGAAAGTATTTACCTGAATATCTTTACAAAATGGATAAGGTTTGGATGTCTTTTTATTACCCTGGCGATATCTTCTCTTTATATTGAATTTGTAGGATTTCATCCGGATATTCTTCCGTCTTCCTACATTATGATTTTGGCGACTTCCCGGGCAACTACTCCGTTTGACGCCAGATTTGAAGCAATAATTATGGAGCTGGTGGGCGAAATTTTGCGGGAAGCCAGTATCAGGCTGCCAAGCCGGATCGGTCCGACAATTGGCATTGTCGGAACTATTGTCATCGGCCAGGCAGCTGTGTTTGCCGGTCTTGTCAGTCCTCTGATGGTAATAGTTGTGGCGATGTCTACCATGTGTTCCTATGTTTCCCCGGACCCTTCAGTTATGGCTCCGGTCCGGATCTTAAAGTTCATGTTGCTTTTCCTGACATCTGTCTTTGGAATCTTCGGCTTGGTTATGGGATTTAATGTAATTTTAATCATGATTCTTTCTGTTACAACCCTTAAAGTTCCTTCTGCTTCTCCCGTTGCTCCCTATCGGTTTGCTGAACTGAAAAATTATATTATGAGTGATATTG
>DATMXV010000028.1:0-5262 GCA_035561335.1 Desulfitobacteriaceae bacterium | reverse complement strand
GTATTTTAAATATTATTTACAGTTAACAGAAATATAGAATCTTTTTACTTTTTCATAAATAATTATACATTGAATACGAAATGTTTTTCAAGGCATATCAATGATTTATTTCAATTCAACTACTGTTACCCCTAAATCCCCTTCGCCGTGCTGCCCTAAACGAAAGCTCCGGACATGAGGGTGCCCGTCAAGAAATTCCTGCACTCCTGCCCTTAAGGCCCCTGTACCTTTGCCGTGGATGACATAAACCTGATTAGTTCCGGAGAGTATTGCATCGTCAAGATATTTATCAAGTACATAGGCAGCTTCCTCAACAAGCATACCCCGCAGATCAATTTCGTTTCTCAAAGTATTGGCCTTACCCATACCCAGTCTGCCTTCACCGGAAGCCCTATTCAATTTAATCTTTTCTTCTTTAACCAACCGTACCTCGGAGAGTGGAACAGTCACTTTAAGGGACCCGGTCTGAACCTGAATTTCTCCATTATCTGAAGGAAGCTTAATGACCTGGCCCCTCTGGCGCAGTTTGGAGAGATAAACATCCATACCCAACTCTACTTGTTCCGGGAGTAACCCCCGTTTTTTACGGCCCAGTCCGCCGGATTCCAATTTATTATCCAGTTCCCTCAGGCCTGTCCTGGCCTTTTCGATACTGGCTTGTTCCCTCTTTTCCTGCTTGATTGCTTCTTTGAGTTCATGAATAATTCCTTCCGCTTCACGCCTGGCAGTTTGAACTATCCCCTGGGCTTCCTCCCTTGCTCTGTCCATTACCCTATGATATTCTTCCTCCTGATCCAGGAATTTCAGTTCAATAGCCTTATTTCTCTGATCTGCTGCAAATAATTTTTCCTGGGCCGCCATTTTTTCCAGTTCGATTTCACGTTGGGTTTCCTTTAAATTTTCCAGCAAATCGGCAACTTGTAATTCTCTTTCTGTCAAATAAGTTTTCGCCTTTTCCAAAACCAGAGGGTTTAAACCCAAGCCGGTAGCAATATTAAAGGCATTACTTTTGCCGGGTATTCCGACCAGCAGCCGGTAAGTTGGACTTAAAGATACGGCATCAAATTCAACTGAAGCATTTTCCACACCCGGTGTCTGGTAGGCAAAAGTTTTTAATGACCCGAAATGAGTTGTCGCTACTACCAGGCAGCCTAATTCCTTCAGCCTTGATAAGATCGCCATCGCCAGGGCGGCGCCTTCCGTCGGATCGGTTCCTGCGCCAATCTCATCCAATAAGACCAAAGAAAAACTGTCAGCTTGCTCAACAATATGGACAATATTTTTCATGTGCCCGGAAAAAGTACTTAAGGATTGCTCCAGACTTTGTTCATCTCCTATATCAACAAAAATCTGCGAAAAAACCCCGATCCGCGAATCTCCCTCTGCCGGTATATGAAGCCCGGCCTGGGTCATGGCTACAAATAAACCGATAGTTTTTAAGGCTACAGTTTTGCCCCCGGTATTAGGACCGGTTACGATAAGCAGGGAAAAATCTAAACCAAGTTCTAACGACAGCGGAATTACAGTTCCTTGAATTAAAGGATGCCTGGCCTGTACCAGTTTTACCTCTTGACCGGCAGCCAAATGAGGGGCTCCCCCGTTCATTTGCTCACTAAGATGAACTTTAGCCAAAATAAAATCTATTCTTGCCAGGACCTCAGAGAGCGTTCCGATTTCCGAAGCAGAAGCTTCTATATAAGCAGAAAGCTTGGCCAGGATTTTCTGAACTTCCCGTTGTTCCTTAAAAATTATTTCCCGCAGTTCATTGCCTAAATGAACAATTGGCATAGGTTCAATAAACAAAGTTGCCCCGCTTCCGGATTGATCATGAACAATCCCCGGAAAGAAAGAACGGTATTCCTGCTTAACAGGGACAACATATCTTTCGGACCTCTGGGTAATCAAGGCGTCCTGTAGCATTTTTTGATAATTACTATTTCTCAGGATCCCCTCCAGAGTATCCCTGATCCGCTGATGTAAACGATTTCTGGCCTTGCGGTATTCAGCAAGCTCCGGGGTTGCCTTATCGTTAATTGCTCCGTCTTCATTTATACAATGAGTGATTTCATCTTCAATCAGCTTCTGGGGTTCAAGAGTATACATTATGGCCCGCAGGCGGGGAAATTCCCCTTTACTCTCCAACAGGGTTTGCCGTACCCGTCTCCCGGTTCGCAGCGTATCCCGCAATTCCAGGAGTTCCAAGGGATTGAGTACCCCTCCCCGTTGACAGCGGGCCAGGTAACTCCGGATCTCTTTTGCTCCCCAGACAGAAAATAAGGGATTCCCGTGCAAAAATTCTTTGCCCTCATTGGTTTCGTTGAGCGCCCCGGTAATTTGTACCCGATCAGTGAAGGGAACAAGAGCTTCCGCTATTTCTTTGGCCTGCTGCAGCACACAGTAATCTTTCAATAAGATCCTGATTTGATCAAAACCTAATTTTAGCAATACTTTATCTTCAATAGCCATAATTCCTCTCTCTCCTTAAGTTTTACCGGTGATTAATCAAATTACGCCTCTGAAAAAATGCCCTTTAGTATAGCCATCCGGAAATAAGGTTTCTAAAACTGCTTTGCCTTCCTCATAAGCAAAGACATCCGCTTTTGATCCCAGCCAAAGTTGCTGCCAGGCCTGATTGAACACACTTACAACTTGTTTAACCTGCCGCGGTGTATGACGGCTAAGCTGCAGCCGTACCGTTTTAATACCCATCTCCTTGATAAGACCAAGCTCCTGATAAAGATTTAAGCGTTTGACATTAAATAAATGCATCCTGCATTGCCTGTCTGTTTCGATTGGAAATTGATAATTTAAACGATCTTTTAAAGAAAATGATTTTCCGGCGCAAGGCTGGGAACATGATTTTGCCTTCTTCCCGCCTAATGTTGATCCAATAGGACAATGTTCACTGACCATCATCTCTAAATCACCAAAAACCATTATTTCCAGGCCTGCCCAACCTGCCAGATTCCTTACCTGCTCGTGGTTAAGTTCAGCAGACAGGGTAACCTGGCGGGCGCCTTGGCTTATAAAATAAGCAAGGCTTGCCTGGTTAAAAACATTTAAAGAATAATCAACCTCAAAGGGCCACTGTTTATCCAATTCATGCAGTATTTCCAGTTGGCCCAGGTTGGCAACCATTACGACTGGCCTTTCGACACTCTCGGCCAATCCTGCCAGTTGCCGGAATAAATTCTTACCTTGATCTTCATTAAGTATCCGGGGCAAATACCAAACACCTTTGGCGCCCTTGCTCCGGCATGTTTGATAAGCCTCGGCAACATCCAGGCCTTTATTCTTATGCGAACGCCAAGTCTCGCCGCCAAAAAGGATTTTTTGGGCCCCTGCTCCTAGGGCTGACTGCAGCGCCTCCTGATCAAAAACAGCAACAGAAAGTTGGGGTTTACTATCAGTCCTGAAATCAGCGCGTGTTTGGCTCAAAGTATCCTGCCATTGCTCAACCCTCAGATTATATTGAGAACGGGTGATTAAGGGCTTAGCTGAAATCCCCTCCAGCAAGCTTTCAACTGCCTTTCTCCGCATCTCATTGAGGTCACTTACCGGAATCATAATCTCTCCCTCAAGCTCAAGTTCTAATTCCTGCAAAAAAAAGGGCGTTGTCCCTAACCGGCTTAATTGCTGCCGGACATACTCCTCAGTCAAGGGTTTCTTCAAAGCCTTTTGCGCCGGATTTGTTGATAATATTTTAACTGAATTTTGTCTGTCCCAGACCTCAAGACAAATTTTTTTTCCTTCAGCGCCTGACAGTTTCATTTTTAAAGCACGCTTCCGCTGCTCCTTACCTTCCTGGAAACTTAAGCGGGCTTTAGCCAAAAGATTAAGATCACTGGTTTTGAAAATCCGGTCACCGGTCCCGGCTTGCCCGGCAAAGGGAATTTTGACAGTTTCACCCTTCCGGCCTTCCGGGATTTCTCCTTGTTCATTATAAATTTTTTCTATAGTAAAACCTTCCCGTCCTAGCCTTGTCCAGATTTCTATGCCATCGCCAATCCTTAAGGAAGCCTCCAGTTTAAGAGTCAGTATTCTTTTATCTATCTCAGTTATGCGGCCTAAACGGATCCCCCTGTTATTCGGCCGGCTGTAACTCATCAATTCCTTTCCCTGATTTTCCGTCAAATATCCGGTAGTAAAATCACGATTAAAAATTTGGGTCAAATCCTGTTTTTCTTCAGAAGTTATAACCCCGGGACCACTGTCCCCGCTTATAAGGCGTTTCTCAAGCCGGTCTAAAACCTTTCTGTAAATCCTGGTTACAGTTGCTACATATTCCGGCCTCTTCATCCGCCCTTCGATTTTAAAACTGCTGACCCCAGCTTCCCAAAGCATCATCAGTTGCTCAGCCAGATTCAGATCACGGGTGCTGAGCAGGTGATCACCCAGATTTGTTTTAGCTAAAACGTTTTGGTTATCTTCAGCAATCAGCTGATACTTCAGGCGGCAGGGTTGAGCACACATGCCCCTGTTACCGCTGCGTCCTCCAATGAAACTGGACATCAAACACTGACCGGAATAACTGATACATAAGGCCCCATGAATAAAAACTTCCAGTGCCAATTTTGTTCCGGCAGCCAGAGCCCGTATTTCCGCTATTGAAGTTTCCCTGGCCAAAACAACCCTTTTAAACCCCAGACCCTCCAGATGTTTTACTCCCCAACTGTTATTAATTGTCATTTGCGTACTAGCATGCAGCTCCAATTCCGGTAAAACGCTCTTTAACATTTGCACCACCCCGGAATCCTGTAAAATTAAAGCGTCCACCCCCATTTCATACAGGGAATAAAGATAGGGGATTAATTCTTTAAATTCACTATCAGCTATCAGGATATTGACAGTTACATAAACCTTGACCATTCTCTCATGGGCATATCTTACAGCCTGACGCAATTCGGCGGAATCAAAATTAACCGCATTGGCCCGGGCACTGAAATTCTTACCGCCTAAATAAATAGCATCGGCCCCATTTTCCACTGCTGCTTTAAAGGCCTCATAGCCACCCGCCGGAGCTAATAATTCAGGACATTTTGTCCTTAGTTCCAAGTTCATTTCTAATTTCTCTCCTTGTCCCAACCAATTATCACAAATCTTTGGAAGATTTTATAACTAGTGTATCCAATATTAGCCGGAAATGCCAGTCCTCCGCAATTTTTATCAAATATCCGCTAAATATAAAGAAACTCCGGATATATTCCGAAGTTTTTTACATTGCCGGACTCCTGGAGATAAATCAACCACAAAACCTATTTC
>DATMXV010000027.1:0-3236 GCA_035561335.1 Desulfitobacteriaceae bacterium | reverse complement strand
ATATTATTCAGTGATCAAGGGAGAAGTTTCATGTTTCAAATTGCTATCCGGGCCCATTTTGACGCCGCTCACTTTCTGAGGGATTATCCCGGAAAGTGTTCCCAGATACATGGCCATCGTTGGGAAGTAGAAGTTTGTCTGAAAGGAACTGAATTGTCGGCAGCAGGAATGCTGGTGGACTTTCATGATCTGAAAAAAGCAGTGAACCAAATCATAACTGCCTATGATCATAACCTGCTCAATGAATTACCTGAATTTAGCCGGGAAAACCTGAATCCTACTGCTGAGAATATTGCCAGACAGATATTTTATGAAGTTAAAAAGATTCTAATCTTGGAACCGGAAATCCGTTTGGCTTGGGTGAAAGTTTATGAATCCCCTGATACATGGGCTATTTATGAGGAGGATTTATAGTGGCTGGAATTGGCTTGCTTTCTGGTGGTTTAGATTCTACAGTTGCGCTTGCACTTTATCTTGAAAATCACACCCTTGATTTAGCGCTGACTTTTAATTATGGTCAAAGGTCCAAAGAGCAGGAACTGAAGGCAGCTCGTCTGATCGCATCATACTACAATATTCCGCATAAAATTATTGTCCTGCCCTTCTTGGAAGAGCAGACAAAAACTGCCTTAGTTAATACAGATAAGGAATTGCCCGATATTTCAGGAATTGACCTTGATAATCTTAAACAGGGACTGCAAAGTGCCGCCAGTGTCTGGGTACCTAACCGCAACGGTCTTTTTATCAACATTGCCGCTGTCTATGCGGAAAACCTGAAACAGCCTTCCAGGATAATTACCGGTTTTAACAGGGAAGAAGCTGCTGCTTTTCCGGATAATTCCCTTGAGTTCATTGCTGCGATCAATCAAAGTTTAAAATATTCAACTATGCAGCAAACTACAGTCATCAGTCCAACTTCAAAACTAAATAAAGCTGAGATTGTCCGGGAAGGGTTGCGCCTGAATATCCCTTGGCAGTATATTTGGAGTTGTTACAGTAATCAGTCTCAGCTTTGTGGAGTTTGCGAAAGCTGTGGACGTTTAAGAAGGGCTTTATTAAGTAATGGTCAAAAAAACCTTGCCGACAAAATCTTTGCTTAGATATTTACTGCCAGGGAGGTTATGAAATGAGACATCTTGTAGTGAAAGAGAAACTTGATTATGACGGCAGCCAGCTGCAATCCTTATTTACATATAAGAAATACGGTCTGATGGGCGACAGTGTCCTGGTTTTTCGCGGAAAATGCAGTGTCCGGGAGGCAGAGATGGTCGACTTGGAAGATGTCCGGGCCCAGGAATGGATTTGGAGCGAAGATATGCTGCATTTTATCATCGAACATTTTGAACTGGATTTAGAAAAAACAATTATCCGCCAGCGCTTGTTAATTTCGATTATTAAAGAAGAACTGGAGACCCTGGGAGTCAAATCGCTTCAGCGCAGGGGGGATGATTTATATGAGGGAGAAAACAAATTATCTGTGAGTATAAGTACCTTATCGCCAGTGTCTGCCCTTATTCACTGCGGACTGAACATTTCCAGTGTGAATACCCCGGTTCCTACCATTGGCTTAGCAGATTTGGGCCTTAATAATATCTTGGTTTTCGGAGAACAGGTAGCCCTCCATTATTGCAGTGAAATGGAGTCTATAGCATTAGCCCGTTGCAAGGTAAGAGGGGTAATCTGATGTCAGAACTGCCTGTTAGGGAAATATTTTCTTCAATCCAGGGAGAAGGACCTTATGTTGGAGTACGCCAAATATTTTTACGGCTTCCCGGATGTAATTTAGCCTGTCCCTATTGTGATACTCCTGTAGATAATTCCCCCCGATTGTCCCTGGAAACGGTTCCGGGTTCCAGGAATTTTCAATACCTGGAAAATCCCCTGGGCATAAATAAATTATTAGGTTTAGTAATGGCGTTTAATCTCCGGAAACATCATTCTCTAAGTGTAACAGGTGGTGAACCCCTGCTTTGGCATAAAGAACTGGCGGAATTCTTACCTTTGGTGAAAAAGCAAGGACTAAAGATTTATCTTGAGACAAATGGAACTTTACCGGAACGGCTGGACCTTCTTCTGCCGTGGTTGGATTTTATTAGTATGGATATTAAACTGCCTTTTGGAGGACGTTCATTTTGGCAGGAACACTGCCAATTTCTCAAGCTGAGTTGTAATGCTAAAGAAGTCTTTATAAAAATAGTATTGGATAGTTCCAGTTCATTTTCTGATTTAAAAACCGCAAGGCAATTAATCGCGGATATAGACTCCAACATTCCAACAATTCTGCAGCCGGTTACAGCTGTGAGGGGGATATTGCCTCCAAAACCACGTCAAATGTTGGAATGGCAGGATTATTTTCTGGAGAGTTTAAATAATGTCAGGATAATTCCGCAAACCCATGTTCTTCAAGGCCAGTTATAATTTTTGTTATAAGTATAGCTTTAAGAGAACGTTGATTGAAAGGAGGAAGCAATTTTCTGATGGATAGGGAAAAGATTGAAAAAGCTGTACTTATGATCCTGGAAGCCATTGGGGAAGATCCTTATCGAGAAGGGCTGAGAGATACTCCAAAACGTTTGGCCCGAATGTATGAAGAAATTTTTGCCGGTTTAAATGAGGATCCCAGCGAACACCTTAAAGTGCAATTTTCCGAAGAACACGAGGAAATGGTTATTGTTAAGGATATTCCGGTTTATTCAATGTGTGAGCACCACTTTGTCCCTTTTTACGGAAAAGCCCATGTCGCGTATATTCCCCGGAAAGGTAAGATTACCGGACTTTCAAAATTAGCCCGTGTTGTAGAAGGTTTTGCTAAAAGGCCTCAACTGCAGGAAAGATTAACCTCGCAAATCGCTGATACAATTATGAAGATGCTGGAGCCCCGCGGTGTATTAGTAGTTATCGAAGCTGAACATATGTGTATGACCATGCGGGGCGTAAAAATACCGGGTTCTCAAACAATTACTTCCGCTGTACGCGGGATATTTCAAAACAGTCAGGTAACCCGGGCTGAAGGCTTTGCTTTAATCCACGGGCAGATGTAGTGGGGAGAAATTTATTATGGAAGAAAAAAACACCGGACAATTGGAGTTAATTGCGACTTGCAAGGTCCAGACAAATGCGGAACTTTATAAGGTTATTGATTTTTTAAATAAAAATCTCAAAAATTATCATGTGATGTTTGGTTTAACAAAAAAGGAAGATATAATGACCATTTCTATATATGAGGTATATTAATA
>DATMXV010000026.1:0-2785 GCA_035561335.1 Desulfitobacteriaceae bacterium | reverse complement strand
AACATATTCTATATAAGCTTTAGCCCTGGTTTTTACGCTTCCTCTCCCGGTGGAATAGGCGCTGACGATTCCCTCTTTGCCCATAATTATGCCGCCGGTAGGAAAATCCGGACCTTGAATATATTTCATTAGATCATTAAGCCCCAGCTCCGGATTATCGATTAAAGCTATTGTTCCCTGAATTACTTCGGACATATTGTGGGGCGGGATATTTGTCGCCATTCCCACAGCAATTCCCGAAGAACCGTTAACCAGAAGATTGGGGAATTTCGCTGGCAATACTCTTGGTTCATCCTGTTTTTCATCATAATTTGGCGTAAAATCAACTGTATCTTTTTCCAGGTCAGCCAGCATATAGGTTGCCAGTTTAGCCATCCGCAGTTCAGTATAACGCATTGCCGCCGCTGAATCACCATCTATGGAACCAAAATTGCCATGTCCGTCAATCAAAGGATAACGGCTGGAAAAATCCTGGGCCATTCTGACTACGGCATCATAAATTGAACTGTCGCCATGGGGATGAAACTTGGCCATACAATCCCCGACTAAACGGGCTGATTTACTGTAAGGTTTATTCGGTGTCATACCCAGTTCATGGAGTGTATAGAGAATCCTTCTGTGGACAGGTTTCAGTCCATCCCGGACATCAGGCAAAGCTCTGCTGACTATAACACTCATTGAATAATCAATAAATGACTTTTTCATTTCATCGGAAATTTCTATCGGAAGAACCTTTCCGCCCTCAAGGTCGAACGCCATGAATGAGCAACTCCTTTAAATATCAAGATTCCTTACATCTTTAGCATGCTGATTAATAAAAGCCCTGCGCGGTTCCACTTTATCACCCATTAAAATCGTAAAAATCTCGTCCGCTATCATCGCATCTTCCATTGTTACCTGCAGGATCGTCCGTTTTTCCGGATCCATAGTTGTTTCCCATAATTGATCAGCATTCATTTCTCCAAGACCTTTGTAGCGTTGGATCTCGGTTTTTTCCTTGCCGATTTTCTCCAGGATGTCTGCCAATTCCTGATCGGTATAGGCATAAATAAGTTCTTTACCCTTTTTAATTTTAAAAAGAGGAGGCTGGGCAATATAAACATATTTATTTTCCACCAGAGGACGCATATAACGGTAAAAAAATGTCAAAAGCAGGGTCCGGATATGGGAGCCGTCAACATCGGCATCCGTCATAATAATCAGTTTATGGTAACGGGCTTTTTCTAAATTAAAATCATCAGAAATACCCGTTCCCATGGCAGTTATCATCGCTCTTATCTCTTCATTAGCTAAAATTTTATCCAGTCTGGCTTTCTCGACATTAAGAATCTTGCCCCTTAAAGGCAAAATCGCCTGAAAACGCCGGTCACGGCCTTGTTTGGCTGAACCGCCGGCACTGTCGCCTTCTACCAGGTACATTTCACATAAATCAGGCTCTTTCCAGGAACAATCAGCCAGTTTACCAGGTAATGAAGTTCCCTCCAAAGCACTTTTCCGGCGGGTTAGTTCCCGGGCCTTCCGGGCAGCATCCCTGGCCCGGGCCGATTGGATAGATTTCTCGATTATTCTTTTGGTTATGGCCGGATTTTCTTCAAAAAAACTTGACAAACCCTCATCTGTTATTGAGTCCACAATTGAGCGGATTTCGCTGTTACCCAGTTTGGTTTTAGTTTGTCCTTCAAATTGCGGTTCCCTTACTTTAACGGAAATTACCCCGGTGAGACCTTCGCGAATATCTTCACCTGTTAAATTAGAATCATTAGCTTTAAGGATATTGTTCTTCCGGGCATATTCATTAACAACACGCGTCAAAGAGGCTTTGAATCCTGCTTCATGAGTTCCACCCTCCTGGGTGTTAATATTATTGGCATAAGAAAATAAGTTTTCCGTATAACTGTCATTATATTGCAAGGCTATTTCTACTTGAGTAGTATCTTTTGTTCCTTCGAAATAAATAGGGTGAGGATGAAGGGGATCTTTATTTTTATTCAAAAATCTTACGAAATCCCTGATCCCGCCGGTATGCACATAAACCTCTGTAGTATCTGTCCTTTTGTCAACCAGGGTTATGGTAACGTTCTTATTTAAGAAAGAAAGTTCTCTTAAACGATGAGCCAAAATATCAAACTGAAAAATCAAATCTTCAAAAATTTGCGGATCAGGAGCAAAATTGATCTTTGTGCCTGTCCGGTCGCCCATATCTGTAGCGATAATCTTTAATTCAGTCATTGTTTTGCCCAAAGCATATTCCTGCTGGTATACATTGCCATTCTTGGTTATCTCGACGGTAAGCCATTTGGATAAAGCATTAACTACACTTAAACCAACGCCATGTAAACCGCCTGATACCTTATAAGCCTCACCGCTGAACTTACCGCCGGCATGTAAAACAGTTAAAGCCACTTCAACAGCAGGCAAACCCATTTTTGACTGGATATCAACCGGTATCCCCCGCCCATTATCTAATACCGAAATACTGTTGTCCTCATGAATTATAACTTCAATTTGATTACAAAAACCTGCCAGAGCCTCGTCGATACTATTATCGACAATTTCAAAAACCAAATGATGAAGCCCCCGGGAACTTGTGGAACCTATATACATACCTGGACGTCTGCGGACAGCTTCCAGTCCTTCTAAAACTTCTATTTGATCAGCATTATAATCTGTATTTGGGTTTTTCTTTTGGATACTTTTACCCAAAACCGTTTCCCCCTATAATTTATAAAATAAATATCTAACCTTTTTATTATACTAGTTTTAGAGCAATTTTACAATTCATAGA
>DATMXV010000025.1:0-8408 GCA_035561335.1 Desulfitobacteriaceae bacterium | reverse complement strand
AAATGTAGCGTTTGCGAACATGCAATAGTGCCGAACCTACAGTTATGGAGTTTCTGCGGCAGAATCTTCATTTAATTATTTAAGAGATAGATCTGAAGCAGGGCTTCTCCCCCCTCAGGTGTTAAAATAACTTCCTGGACGTGGATTGCCTGTTTATCCATATGCTCCAACTCATTTAATCCTTTTTCTATTTCCGGCCACTTGCCAAGGAAATGTATTCTCAAGCCGGCATAATCCAAATCTCCGGAATTGGCAGGCTCCTTAACCCCGGAAAATCTTTCAACATTAAAAGAAGTAACCACTATTTCATTTTCAGCCAGACAATCCTGACACAGTTCAATAATCTTCGGTAAATTATCCGCCGTAGGTATTTCGGTACTTTTTTCAGGAATTGTCTCTGAAGAAAGTACCCCTGCCCAATAATTTTTCTCTGCCTGCAAAGAATTCATCTCCAGAGAAAAAAAGTAAAATCCTAAACCAAATGCCAGACAGGCTGCAAACGTTAAAATCAGGAAAATGGTTGAATAGCTGTTATTCTTCCGGATATTAAGCATACAATTTCCCTCATCACATAACTTGTGTTTCGTAAGGCTGGACCTCAAGATTTTGAAGCAGCCTTTTCTTTAAAACCAAACCCCGTTTTAATAACAAATTTAATAGCTGCCCGGTCAGTTTTCTGATAAGTGGTAAGTAAGGGGCGCTCCAATCCTGAGGCGGTTAAGGCTGCCAGCAGTTCCTCAAACTTTTCGGCATTGTCAGTTGTTCCCTGAAGGGACAGTCCACCCTCTTTGTATTCCAAATTTGTCAATTCCACCCCATATGGCAGCAAGCGCTGAATTTCAGCCAGCTTTTCCCCAAAATAAAACGGGTATTCCCTGGCTGCAATCCAAGCCTTGCTTAAAGCTGTTTGCTGCTCAGCGGCAGATAGTAATTGTCTTCCTTTACTTCTTAATTGTTCTGTCTCATTTTGGAGCCGGTTTTCCCTGTTCTGCAAGGGCAGCCAGATCAGGAAACCCGTCATTAGGACCAGAACAAAGCTGATAACATTTATTTTAAAAAAGAAATCCTTTCTTTTTCTATTCACCTGTTTTCGCCAAAGATTAATTCCGGGTCCCTTTCCCTGATTCCTTAAGGCATAGTTAAGAATAATTTTAGTATTTTCCGGCCACGTTTGGCAATATTTTCGCCAGGAATCCGGGATTTTTCCAAAATCCGCCTTTGCAATCCGGGAAACCAAACCGGTCTTCTCTAAACGTTCAGCAATCAGATCAGTCATCCCTTCACCAATGATATAGATTTTCCGCAAGGATAGTCCGGGATGTTGACTCCCATAACACAATAGTACCCGTTGTATTTCACTTTCCCAGTCGACCTCGGAAAACGCCAGGGCCGGATCTGCCAAAAAAGTTCTGACAACCTCGGGAATAATGCCATTGAAAAGGATAAACTGCAAGGTGTTATTTTCTGCCTGAAGGCAGATAAATTCTTCATTATTATTTAATCCCAGGGCATAACCTAAGGCCGAAATTACAAAATCAATCTTATCGACTTCAAGACCTGCTTGTTGAAAGACATGAACATAATCCTGAATTAAACTGCCCCTTGTTGCCCCGATCAGAAACTGAAAAACATTATTTTTCCGATTATTTTCCAGGATCAGATAATCATAAAGCAAATCTGCAGCCGGAATCGGCACTTCTTCCTCAACTAAAAAACCAATTGCCGAAGCACGGTCGGCTTTAGGGACCCAAGGTAAGCGATAAGCACGAATAAAACCAAGCTGGGAGGGAATAAGAAGATTTACGGGAATTGGTCCAACAAGTTCCCTTTTTGTTAAATAGGTCTGTAAAAGACCAAGTAAAACTTCTTTATCCCGTAATATGCCTTGCTCAATGACCCCGGTCGGTATTGGAATCAAGTCAAGATTTAATTTTTTTTCCTGAAATCTTTTTGTTAAATAAGGTTTACAGGAAACAGCCAGGATTTTTAGTTCCTGATCGCTGATTTCGATCGTAAGCCTGGTCCTGGACATAAATGCCTCCCGAACATTACTCTGCAAAATAAATTATTACATAAGATATCCTACTCCGGGAGATTCAAATGTACGTTCACCGGTGCTGCGGAGCTGCTCACTCAACTACGCAGCTAAAGTGCCAAACCTCCGGGTTAGTCTGCATGTAACGCAGTTTTTTTGCCGTCACGCGAAAACGGTTCTCTTTACACTTGAATCTCTCTCCGTTTAATTTTCATCCTTCTGATGGCGCC
The DNA here is from genome assembly GCA_035561335.1 of Desulfitobacteriaceae bacterium. Classification (GTDB taxonomy): domain Bacteria; phylum Bacillota; class Desulfitobacteriia; order Desulfitobacteriales; family Desulfitobacteriaceae; genus UBA2264. Next base: position 6,143 of record DATMXV010000025.1, on the reverse strand, counting down.
GCGTCAGCGGCGTGGGGGTCTGTTAATAAAATACAAGAGAGCAGTAAAAGTGGATTATTTGTTCACCCCAAAAAAGCGCCGCCAGGGCTCCCAAAGAAAGAAAGGGTCCAAAAGGAATTGGCTGCTTGATTTTTCGGCGCTGCAGTAAAAGCATACTCAAGCCAACAACACTGCCTGCTAAGCTGGCACCAAAAACAGCCAGCATAATATTCGGAAAACCCAGATATGCCCCTAAAGCCGCAACAAATTTAACATCCCCAAAGCCCATTCCCCGCGGATAAATTATGGTAATCAGCCAAAAGGCTCCTCCCGCTGCCGCCGCTGAAAGCAGACTCTCCAGCCAACCGGGACTTCCCGGAAGGAAGAACGACCCCAGAATACCTATAATCAGCAGGGGATATACCAGGACATCCGGTAAAGTCATAGTATCCAGGTCAATAAAAGCCAAAGCTATCAGAAACGCTGTAAAAACCAAATACCAGAAAACCTTGACATCCTGAACCCCCTGACTCAGCCAGACAATATAGAAAAAAAGTCCTCCGGTCAAAATCTCTACAGCGGGATAACGCCAGGAAATGGCTGTGTGACACTTCCGGCAAGAACCTTTTTGAACTATATAACTTAAGACAGGGATTAATTCCCAGGGGCGGAGAAGATGCCCGCATCCCGGACAATGTGAACCCGGCCTGACAATTGATTCCCCACGGGGCACCCGATAAATGACTACGTTCAGAAAACTGCCGATCAATAGTCCCAAAAAACCATATAATAAGCTAATTATCAGGATCAAGCAAGTTCCCCCTAAATTTATTAATTTGCAGATGACCAGAGTTCAACTAACTTATCGTCAAAAACCCGGATTTCGGCGCCGCTGCCTGTATTATTCAGGTAAATCATAATCAGGTTTGTCGGAGTAAGGGCGGAATAATCTCCATCAGGGGGCAGATCTGCAACACCAAAGCCCATCAGGGCAAGAGAAGCCTTTTGCTGGGTCGTATTTTTATCAAGCTTGCTTATATACTCCGGAATTAACTTAACCGCTGTAACAGTTCCTTCGGCTGCCGTAACCTCTGCTTTTTGAGGATAAACACCGTTCTCCAGCTGGTAACGGTCCAGGGCTGTTTTCAGTTGGTGCCCTGTAGCAATATCCGCATTACGTCTGGCTGTTTCGGCGCTGGTAAGGAATTTAGGTGTGGCAATAGCGGTTAAAATAGCCAGGATAACAATGACCAGCATGACTTCCAATAAGGTAAACCCGGTCTCATAATCTAATTTTTCTCTGTTCATTTGCTTAATCCCTCCATAAATTAAGCATTATCTTTTATTGCAGGTTGGTGGTTATATCAAAAACCGGCAGCAAAATTCCCACAGCTACCAAACCAATCAAACCGGCTAAACATAAGATCAAAACTGGTTCAGCCAAATAAGTCAGACGGGCCAACTGTTGATCAAGCTCTTGGCGAAAGATAATGGTTAAATGCTGCAGCATAATATCTATTTTACCGGTTTCCTCAGCCACATTAAGCATTTCACAAGCGTCGGCAGGAAAAAATGGGGAACCTTGAAGGATCCTGGCCAGGGTTTTCCCCTGACATACTCCCGCGGTAACTTCTTTAGTTAATTGCCTCATTTGCCTGCTCCTGACAGTACCTTCCACAAAATGTAAACACTCTAACAAGGGAATACCTGCTGAAAGCAATCTTCCTAAAACCCGGCAAAACTGCATTAGTTCATTCAAACGTATAACCCGTCCAAATACCGGGGTATAAGAGATGAATTTGGTCATTATTTCTTGCCAGGATTGAGGCCGGAATAACCTGCCAAACACTAAAGTCCCTAAACCAACCAGAATTAGCAGCGTCAAAACTGTAGGCAAATAACGGCCACAGGCAAAAATGACTACAGTCAGAAACGGCAGCTGGGTTCCCAGGCTGGCAAACAACTTCTCATAGGTCGGCAAAATCCAAAGACTCAGGGCAAAGGTTACACAAATAACCGCTCCCGACAAAAAAAGAGGATATGTCAGGGCTGCCAGAATCTTTCGCTGGAATAGACATTCCTGTTCCAAATCATCTGCTACTTCAGATAAAGTGTTGCCAATAGTACCTGTTTTTTCTCCTGCTTTAACCATCGACAAAATATATAAGCTTGGCGGCGGGGTAACGATTTGCAGGGCTTCCGCAATACTGCTTCCCCTTTGGATTTGTTCCTTAACACCCTGCCATTGAAGCAGATGATTTTTCCCGGCAGACACCTGAAACGAGATAATATCCAAAGCTTTTAATAAAGGTATGCCGGCCTCCAGAACTATGGCTAAGCGGCGGGTGAATACCGCCCATTGACGTTTGGCATTCCTGCCGGCCAATAGAAACCTTAATCCTTCCCGTCTGGGTTTAATCAGCAAAGGAAACAGCCCTTGTTCCCTTAACCAGGTACGAATGGAAGCAGCTTCAGTTGCCTCACATATCCCTTGCCTGATTTGTCCCTTGACATCAACAGCTTTCCAAACATAAGCCAAAGACTTCATTTTATTCTCCCGTTTAATCCCTCTTTTTCATCCTGTACAAGAGAAGTCCAAGAAATTTAATCTTAATCTATTTATAAAATATCGGATTTTTCAGATCGACAGTGGAACAGAGGACTTCTTCAAGCGAAGTCTGTCCCTGAGCTGCTTTACATAAGCCATCCTGAAATAAGGTAATCATCCCATGGTTAATCGCCGAATGTTCAATCTCCTGGGAACTGCCCTGGGCAAGGACAAGCTGTTTAATATCCTGATTGTAAAGTAAAAGCTCATGCAGCCCCGATCTTCCATTATAGCCTGTTCCCCGGCATTGTTTGCAGCCCTGGGCCTGATAGAAAGCAGCGGTTTCTGTTTCGAACCGCAGCGCCTGTTTTTCAGCAGCCGTAATAAAATACGGCTTTTTGCAATGTTCACAAAGCAAACGGACTAAACGCTGGGATAAAACCCCGCTTAAGGCTGCCGCCAGGAGGTAAGGCTCAATTCCCATGTCAAGCAGCCGCGTCAAAGCAAGCGCGGCGGTATTGGTATGCAGGGTTGATACGACCAGATGTCCGGTTAAGGCGGCCGCTATGGCAATTCTGGCTGTTTCCTCATCCCGGATTTCTCCAATCATAATCACGTCAGGGTCCTGGCGCAGGATGGACCTTAAGCCTTTGGCAAAGGTTAAACCATGCCCGTGTACCTGAACCTGATTAACTCCTGCCAAACGATATTCGACAGGATCTTCAATCGAAACAACATTAAAAGTTTCGGCCCTGATTTCGCGCAAAAGGGCGTAAAGAGTTGTTGTCTTACCGCTCCCGGTCGGTCCTGTCACAAGGATTAAACCGTGCGGCCCCCGCAGGAGTTCACGGATCCCGGCTTCAACTTGTGAACTCATGCCTAAAGCATCCAGGGAACGTTTTGCTGTTTCCGGGTCGAGAATACGCACAACTATTTTTTCCCCGTAAACAGTAGGCAAAGTTGAAATCCGCAAATCGATCCTCCTGTTTCTGACTTCGATTAAGATTCTCCCGTCCTGCGGTAAACGCCTTTCGGAAATATCCAACCCGGCCATAACTTTTAAACGGGATATGACACTCCGGGCTACAGCCAAAGATAACCGGCATTTTACGCCTAAGCGGCCGTCGATCCGGTAACGAACAATAAAATTATCTTCCTGGGGTTCCCAGTGGATATCACTTGCTCCTTGAGCAACAGCCTGGTCCAGTAAGGTATCAACTAATCTGATAGTCGGTGCGTCACGGCCAATAAATTCAGTCGTTAATTCATCAATAGTCCAAACATCCTGGCTTTCCTGGCTTAGATTCTGAAGTTTTAACAACTGGTCTACTGATTTTTCAACCGTCAGGAACTGTCCGATCGCCGTCTTGATTTCCTCTATTCCGGCTAATACTGCCTCTACCTTACAGCCGGTATAAAGCTGAACATCATTAAGGGCCCTGACATCTGTCGGGTCGGCAATCGCTACCCGCAAAACTCCTGAATTCAGCTCGATTGGAATTAATAAATGACGGCAGGCCAATTCCTCAGAGACGCTCTGCGCAATATTGGGGTCAATTATGACTTGAGTCAATGAAACTATGGGTAGATTTAAGTATTTACTCAAACTCTCTTTCAAAAGATCCGGAGATAAAATACCTGAACGAACCAATACTTTCCCAATCCTTTCCCCGGATATACTCTGGGCCTCCAGGGCCTGGGCAAGTTCCTGGGCATTAATATAAGAATTCTCTAATAAAAACTGGCCAAAAGTTAATCCTGAGGCTTTGGGAAATTTCCTTAAATCGTGCTTACTCCACTTCATCTGTGTAACTCCTGTGTAATTCCTGATAATTCGTCATTATCCACTTCTCAGAATCCCTTCTGAGGTATACTTCGATTTCCCGTTTGGCAAAACCTGATCCTGACAGGGATGTAACCCTGTATCCGTCTTCATAAGCAGCAATACTCACTTTAATCTGATTTCCATCAACCGACTTAATTCCCCCTGACCATTCAGGATTGCGCAATAATTGTGACTTTGCCCATTCAATTCCGGCTTCTGCAAAATAAACAGCCTGACAACTCTGAGCCTGTCGTTTAATCATTCGCAACCCGGTATCAGCCTTGATAAAGCTCTCTAAACCTCCCCAGGCCAGGGTTAAAAGCAGGATCATGACGATCAGGGCCGCAAATCCTGAATGTCCGGTTTTAAGATCAATAGTCAAGTGCGCCGTCTGGTTAAACTTTGCCAGACGGCTTGTTGTTGCTTCATTTTTGCCTGAATAGTTATTTGCCACAAATCCGGTTCCACCTCCGTACACTGCAAGTTCGTTATTCCGCTGGCAACAGGGTTGGGAACATTAAGGTGTTCGCAATACAAGTCTGTAATACCATCATGATCTTTATCATCGATATAATACAAATCCGCTATGTAATTCAAATCTGCCTGGCTGAATCCGGCCTCCGTCCAGGTAAGAATTTTCAGTACACCCGGGGCCGTACATTGAACCGTTTGCGCTGAGCGAACAGCATTTGAGACAGTTTCCCCGGCAATTAACAAGCCATACTGGATCTCCTGCCAGGCTTTCATTTCCTGGGACCTGCGCCACTGGTCCGTTAACAAGCGTAAACTTAAAATCAGAATACTGCAAAAAATCAATAAGGAAACAAGCACTTCCATTAAGGTAAAACCGGAGACCTTGTCCCGGGTATTTCCCTGATTATTCTTGGGACTTTGGCAAATACCTGATTTAACAAATTCAATCAACATAATAAAGGCTTTCCAAACGATAACTGCAAACTTTTCCATTCTCTAACCACTTTACTTCCGTTTCTACTTCCAATAATTCCGGATAGGTCTCCCAATCCGCAGAGATAGTCCACTCAAACAGGCCCTCGCTGCCAGCAACTGTATCCCCGGGTATACACTCATTTTCCGCTAAATTATCCGCCCATGATCGTCCGGAAAGCCGTTCCATTGTCTTCCAGGCAATATTTACGGCTTTGGTTAAATTAGAAGCCTGCCGGCTTTTAACATATCCAGTCTCAGTTAAACCGAATATGACAAAAAAACCGATAGAAAATAAAAATAAGGCCACTAACACATCTATCAGGGCATATCCCCCATAACTGCCGTCTAACTTATTCATCTTCCGCTGCTGCCTTCCCTTACCCGTCTTCCGGTACCTGTCTGTTAATTAACCCGTCCCAAGCTGTCTATATGATAAACCTTAGTTGAATCATACGGATTCAAAGGCCATTGCTCCAAATAAGGACCTTGCCATTGCTCAGAACCTGTCGTGTTATACATCAAATCATTAACTTCCGCCGGAAAAACACCAATATCCAATCTGTATTGTTGGGCTGCTCCGTTAATCAACTTAACGTTTGTCTGATTAACTATCTCAGAGGTTTTCTCTTTTGAACTCTCATAATGAGGAACAATACTTCCTAACAACAGGCCAATAAGAAACAAGACTATTAATATTTCCAGGAGAGTAAAACCATTTTCTGCACAAGAAGCAGCATTATTCGGCATTTTGCCAATGCCTCCTAAAGATCTGAAGATATTTTCCAAAATCCAATACTTTAAGGTGAATTTTTATCTTAAATTCTCCATTCTATGCCATTTACC
>DATMXV010000024.1:0-9989 GCA_035561335.1 Desulfitobacteriaceae bacterium | reverse complement strand
AAATTATAATGTATGGAAGCTGTTTATTCAGGAAGAAAATCGGTTAATGTAGGAATCTGCTTGCGTTAGGATTGGTGCAAGCAGATTTTTTGATTTTTTGGATTTTCGAAACACAATATATTTCTAGTTTGCGGGAATACTAAAAAATCAAAATAACTCTTTCAATGAGGAGGAATCCAAGATGCGTAAAGCTTTGGGGTGGTTATTGGTATTGGCAGTAGTATTGGGAAATCTGGGAGTTATCCAGCCACGGCAAGTGCTGGCTTTAGAATTGGAAACAGAGGCGGCAAGCGCTGTTTTAATGGATGCGGCTTCCGGAAAAATTCTTTATGAAAAAGAACCCAATAAAGAGCTTGCTCCGGCAAGTGTTACAAAATTAATGACCCTGCTTGTAGCTGCTGAAGCGATTGAGGCCGGCCGGGTAAAATTAACAGATAAAGTAACAGCAAGTGAAAATGCCGCAAAACTGGGGGGATCCCAAATTTATCTGGAGATTGGGGAAACATTTTCTCTGGAGGAAATGCTGATCGCTGTAGCGGTAGGCTCGGCAAATGACTCCTGTGTGGCAGTAGCGGAACATATCAGTGGAACACATGAAGGTTTTGTGGAAGAAATGAATAAGAAGGCCCAGGAACTGGGACTGAAAAATACGCATTTTGTCAATGCTTATGGACTCCCGGCTGAAGGGCATTATACCAGTGCCTATGACCTGGCGGTTATGGCACGGTCTGCTTTGAATTATCCTTTGATAAGAAAACTAACGGCAATCAAAGAATATGATTTAAGGGATGGTAAATTTAAACTTTGGAATACAAATAAACTTCTCTGGTGGTATCCCGGCACAGATGGTTTTAAAACAGGGTGGACTAATGAAGCTAAATATTGTTTGGCATCGACCGTAGAAAGGGACGGTCTGCGTTTGATTTGCGTAGTAATGGGAGTCCCTCAAGTAAGAGGGCATTTTGACGAGTCTATGAAAATATATAACTATGGTTTTGCCAAATATACTTATAAGACCTTTGCCCCTGCCGGGCAAAAACAAGGTATGATAAAAGTCCGCAAAGGGGTGAAAGATGAGGTGGAAGCCGTAACTCAAAAAACTTTTGGCATATCAGTTGAAAAGGGAAAGGATAAAAACTATTGGGTTGAAACTAAAATTGATTCCGAAGTTACTGCCCCGGTTAAAGAGAATCAGAAATTGGGAGAGATATTCCTTTACCAGGATAATAAACTGCAAACTACGGTAGATTTGATAGCTAAGGAACCGGTCGCCAGGTCCGGGGTATTAAAACAGATGTCAAAAACGTTAAAAAATATTTTGGGGTTTTAACCTAATTATAAAAGAAGGCTAAGGGCTGTTGCGGAAAATGTTTGCTGAACAGCCCTTAGCTCCTGTTAGTTCAGGGTTAAGTTTTCTTGTCGTCGGCTTTAAGAAATTCTCTGATGTGATGCAGGGCCGAACGTTCAATCCTGGAAATCTGGACTTGAGACAGATTCAACTGCCGGGCGATCTCACTTTGGGTTTTATCTTCGTAAAATCTCATTAGGAGTACCCGCTTTTCGCGCTCAGGCAATTTCTCAAATACTTCGTTTAAGGCTATTTTTTCAAACCATGCCGGTTCCAGATCTTTCTCCAAATGAAGTTGATCGAGAACGAAGATCGGGTCTGAATCATCCTGATAAAGGGTATCATGAATTGAAGTCGGACTTTGCATTGCTTCAATTGCTGTAACAATATCTTCCCGGTCGACTCCTATATCAGCAGCTATTTCCCCGATGGTTGGTTCATGACCCAGGACAGCGGCGAGATGTTCACGGGACCGGTTTATTTTGTATACCATTTCCTTGTAGGAACGGGGAACCTTGACAGGGTGGTCATCCCTGAGAAATCTTCTTATTTCTCCAATAATCATGGGTACGGCGTAGGTGGAAAATTTGACATCGAAGGAAAAGTCAAATTTATCAATCGCTTTGATCAGGCCAATTGTCCCGATTTGGAAAAGGTCTTCAATTTCATAGCCGCGATGGCTGAAACGTTGAACCAAATTAAAAATCAGTTTCAAATTACAGTTAATCAGCTTTTCACGGGCAGCAGTATCCCCGTTCTGAGCTTTAGCCAATAATTCCTTGATTTCTTTGTCGGAGAGCAGCGGAAAGCGGGGCAGATTCATTTCTGTTAAACGTTGAATCATATTATATCCCCCCCTAATGCGAGGAGGGTGTGGCTGGATACAAATACTTGACCATTGTCACGGTTGTGCCTTTATTTATTTCCGAGGTTACTTTAAGTTCATCCATAAAAGATTGCATAAAGACAAAGCCCAGACCCATTCGTTCCGGGTCGGTACTAAAGGCAGGCTGCATAGCTTGTTTAACATCGGGGATCCCGCACCCCTGGTCAATTACAGTAATATTAAGTTGGTTTGGGGTAATTTCCATCTCAACATGAACAAAATTTTCCGGGTCATTTCTGTAGCCGTGAATAATAGCATTGGATATGGCCTCGGAGACTGCCACTTTAATTTCTTCAAGATCATTTAAGGAAAGGTCAAGCTGAGAACCGACTGAGGCCACAAGTAACCTGGCGGAACTAACATTTTCAGGCAAACTGGAAAAGATCAGTTTAATAATATTTTTATTCATCTTATGCTCCCCTTCCTTCTTCATAAGCAGACGATTCATCGGTATAGAAGTGAATTATTTTGGGCAATCCGGATAATTCCATAATTTTATAAATACGCGGGGGAACATTTGTGATTTTGAGCTTTCCCTCCAAGGCCAGCAGTTTTTTGTAACGCCCCAGCAGGACACCCAGTCCGGAACTGTCTATAAACTCAACTTTTTGCAGATTTATGATAACAGTTCGAATACCCCGTTTGTCAATCTCCGTGTCAATCATTGTCCGAACTGTCTCTGCGGTTTTCATATCGAGTTCTCCGTCTAAGCGCAAGAACAAAGTCTGGCGCTTAATTATTTTTTCCATTGATTTAGCCACTCTCCTCTAAACCATCTTTAAAGGGATAGATTCGACGCCATCCAGAAATTTCCTGCTAATTGCCGATATAAATTATAACCCGGTCATTACAGTGTTCTCTTATTCAAGTATAAATGGACGATGTTGGAAACATACTATATTGGAAATATACTACATAGGTAGTATAGAGGTAGTTTTAGGCCTGAAATGAAGATAAAAATGGCTTAAATTTTCTGAACCTAAGGGAGTGAGAACTTTGGTTAAAAAGGTTCTTCGTCCGCCGACAGTTGGGGTCAGTCCCGCGGAATACCGGGTTTTAAGTAAACAAATTTCCCCTAAACCAACGGTTATTAAAAACACGATCCGGGCTTTTTTTGTTGGCGGCTTTATTTGCATGATCGGTCAGATTATGATTAATTTATTTGTCCTTGGCGGTTTCTCAGTACCTGAGGCTTCAGCTGCGGCTACTGCAGTCTTAATTTTCCTGGGGGCCTTACTGACGGGGCTGGGTGTTTATGATGATATTGCCAGATTTGCCGGCGCCGGCTCTATAGTTCCTGTCACCGGTTTTGCCAATTCGATTGTTGCCCCTGCTCTGGAATTTAAGCGGGAAGGATATGTTTTAGGTGTCGGAGCGCGTCTGTTTACAGTAGCGGGCCCTGTCCTGGTTTACGGTATAGTTACCTCAATCATTGTCGGAGTTATCTTTTTTTTTCTGCATTAGGGTAAATTACTATATATTATTTAACAGTGAGGTATCAGGAAATGAATTCCAAAAAAGTTGGCAATCAGACGGTAGTATATGCCAATCCGCCTGTTATATTGTCCTCATATTCCATAGTTGGCCCAATGGAGGGAAAAGGGCCGCTTGGGAAATCGTTTGATCTTGTATGGACAGACAGCCTGAATGGGGAGAAATCCTGGGAATTGGCAGAAAGTAAAATGCTCCAAAATGCTATGCAGGGTGCTCTTGCTAATTCCGGGATTACCGCAGAGCAAATAGACTATATGTTGACAGGCGATTTGTTGAACCAGATAATGTCTTCCAATTTTGCGGCCCGGGCCTTGGCCCTGCCCTTTATTGGATTGTACGGGGCTTGTTCCACCATGGCTTTGGCTATTGCTGTCGGAAGTATGCTGCTGGACGGCGGATTCGCCCGCAATATCCTGGTGGGGGTATCCAGTCATCATGACAGTGCGGAGAGACAATTCCGTTTACCTACCGAGCATGGCAGTCAGCGGGCCATGAGCGCCCAATGGACTGTAACCGGAGCAGGAAGTATTGTTCTGGCCCGGGAAGGCAGCGGACCAAGGATTACGGCTGCAACTATCGGCAGGGTTTTGGATTATGGGGAAAAAGATGTCAATAATATGGGAGCGGCGATGGCCCCGGCAGTAGCAGATACCATAATCAATCATTTTCAGGATCTCAACCGTAAGCCCCAGGATTATGATTTGATTATTTCAGGTGACCTGGGAACTTACGGCCTGGCTTTAGCCCATAAAGTTTTAAAACAAAGCGGAGTCGGCATTGGAGAGGAATTCACCGACTGCGGGGTAATGATTTATAGTCCGGACCAGGATGTTCATGCCGGCGGCAGCGGTTGTGCCTGCTCGTCAGTTGTACTTGCCGGCAATCTTCTGCAGAGGCTTAAATCCGGTGAACTGAAACGTATTTTACTTATAGGCAGCGGTTCCCTGCATAGCCCTACCTCTGCTTTGCAGGGAGAATCAATTCCCGGGATCGGTCATGCAGTAGTCATCGAAGCCTAGAAAGGAGTTGCCGTAATGTTTGAGATGATTGTTCCGGCCTTTATAATAGGCGGGTTAATCTGTGTTATCGGACAATTATTTATGGATTTAACAAAAATATCAATCACCCCTGCCCATGTCCTGGTAACCTTCGTAACCGGGGGGGCAATCCTGGGAGCATTGGGCTGGTATCAGCCGTTAGTAAAAATCGCCGGCGCCGGGGCGACAGTTCCCTTGTCAGGTTTCGGCTATAATTTGGCTAAAGGCGCGATGGAAGCTGTCAGTAAACGCGGCCTGATCGGGGCTTTTTCCGGGGGAATAGAAGCCACAGCTGTGGGAATTGCCGCCGCAATTTTGTTCGGTTACGGGATAGCCGTATTATTTAACCCTAAGGGTTAACTTAGGGTTAAATAATATGGGCAGGAAAATTTTTAGGGGTGATATGGAGAAATGGATGCTGCAGCAAGTGAACAAAATATTCCTGTCAGTAAAAAATACCAGGAAAATATAGATTTTTTAAATGAGCAGCTTGGCGTTCCCGACAGCTTCGATATTATCCTGAGAGAGATGTTCATTGGCGGCAAAAAGGTTGCCTTATACTCTGTAAACGGCATGGTTAATAATAATATCGTTAGTTTAATCTTAAACGCCTTAATAGATCTGGAACGACCGGAGTTAGTTATAAATGCTTTGGAAAAATTAGAAAAAGGGCACCTTATAAATTTGCAGGTAAGTGAAGAGGAGACGATGGATAAAGTACTTTACTTTATTCTCTCCGGCCCTATAGCTATTTTTATTGATGGTCAGGATAAAGCAATAATTGTTGATGTCAGGATGTATCCCGCCCGGCAACCTGCTGAACCCGATATTGAAAGAGTGACCCGCGGTTCGCGCGACGGCTTTACGGAAACACTTGTATTTAATACGGCGCTTCTGCGCAGGCGCCTGCGTGATCCAAAATTAAGAATGAAATTAATTCAGGTTGGGAGCCGCTCGAAAACCGATGTTTGTCTTGCCTATATAGAAGATATAACAAATCCTGGTCTGGTTAAGGAAATTACGAGGGGTATCCAGGATATTAAGATTGACGGGATCCCGATGGCTGAAAAAAGTGTTGAGGAGTTTATCCTGGGCAGCAAGTTTTGGAACCCATATCCACGGGTCCGCTATACCGAAAGGCCTGATGTGGCGGCTATTCATCTCCTGGAGGGACATGTACTTGTTATGGTCGATACTTCACCCAGTATTATTATTGCCCCGGCAACTTTTTGGTCCCATGTCCAACATGCCGAAGAATACCGCCAGGAACCGGTAGTAGGGGTTTATTTGCGTTGGGTCAGGTTTATCGGTATTTTTGTTTCGGTATTTTTATTGCCGCTTTGGCTGGGCGCAGCCCTTAACCCCCAGCTCCTGCCGGACTGGCTCCAGTTTGTCGGTCTGAACAAGCCGGCGAAGATCGGCCTTTTACCCCAGGCAATTTTTGCCGAAATCGGGATAGATTTAATGCGGATGGCAGCAATTCATACGCCGGCCCCCCTGGCGACCGCTTTGGGTTTGATTGCGACCTTTATGATTGGAGATATAGCGATTAAAGTAGGGATGTTTACACCGGAAATCGTCATGTATGTGGCTTTTTCGGCTGTTGGTATTTTTGCCACACCCAGTTACGAATTGGCTCAGGCTAACCGCCTGGCCAGAATTTTTCTGGTAATACTTACCGGGCTCTTCAATTTTTGGGGGTTTTGCGTCGGAACAGTCCTCTTGCTTTTCCTGCTCTGGCGTACGAAGTCCTTCGGGGTACCCTATTTATGGCCGCTGATTCCTTTGGATATTAAAGCTTTAGGAACAATTTTGGTCCGTTCGCCGGTTCCGATTAAAAATAAACGTCCGAGCATTCTGAAACCTAAGGACCGGATCAGGCAGCCAGAAGGACGCAAAGAATAAACCTGAATATAAGAAATCAGGATTCAGGAGACAGATTCTGAATCCTGACTGCTGAATTCTGAATGCTATTTTAAGTAAAGGGAGTGCAGTATTAAGTGAGAATAGGTTTTCCGCGAGCGTTGTATTATTTTGACTTTTATCCTTTCTGGGCCGGATTTTTTTACAGCCTGGATATTGAATTTGTTACCTCTCAGCCTACACATCGGGGGATCATGGAGTCAGGTTTGAAAATGGCCGATGATGAAACCTGTTTGCCGGTAAAACTTTTCGTTGGCCATATAGGGAGTCTGAAAAATGTGGATTATATTTTTTTGCCGCGCATGGTCAGTGTTGAGGAAAAGACTTACCTTTGTCCTAAGCTGCTGGGGATTCCTGAAAGCATATTATCTGCCATTAACCGGGATATACCCATAATCACGGTCACAATAAATTGGCGGGAGGGCCAAAACCGGGTTTTAAAAGCTTTGGCAGCTTTCGGGATAGAACTTGGGAAAGGGGAAATTTTGATTCGCAATGCTTTCAAAGAAGCCTTAAAATGGCAAGCATTTTACGAGGAATTAAGAAGGTCCGGCAAGGATTTTCAGGAAAGTATAGACCTGTGTGAAAGAAGTTTTGCCTTCTTGTCCGGAAATATCTCCTATAAATTATTAAAAAGTAAAAAAAGCAAAGAAAACCAGGATCCCGGAGATTTCCGTCCCAGGATTGCGCTGGTTGGGCATGCCTATTTAATTAATGAACAATATGCCAATCTTGATCTGGTAAATAAATTAAAGAATAATGTTGATCTTCTGCTGATCGAAGAGGCAGAAGCGGAAGTTATCGAAAATTCCCTGAAAGGATTACGTAAAAAATTGTTCTGGAGTGACTCTAAAAAAATTTTAGGAGCGGGTTCCTCCTACGTGGATGATGAAACTGTCGATGGCATAATTTATCTTTCCTGTTTTGGATGTGGGACTGATTCCATGTCCCAGGATATATTAGCCCGCAGGGCCCGTAAGGCCCACAAACCTTATATGGTCATAACCTTGGATGAACACAGCGGGGAAGCCGGTCTGGTGACAAGGATTGAGGCTTTTTTGGATATGATCTTCAGGAGGAAGGACAATGAAAATAACTTTTCCGCATATGGGGAATATATGGATAATTATTAAAACACTCTTTGAACTGCTTAATGTAGAGGTCGTTGTTCCCCCGTTAACGAGCAAGAAAACCTTGGATTTGGGAACTAAGATTTCTCCGGAATCAGCTTGCCTGCCCCTTAAGATCAACCTCGGGAATTACATCGAAGCCGCTCGGGAAGGTGCGGATACAATTGCGATTACAGGCGGATTCGGGCCTTGTCGTTTTGGTTATTATGGTGAGCTGCAAAGACAGATTCTGGAGGATGCCGGGTATTCCTACGATGTAGTGATTTTGGAGCCGCCTGACGGCAGTATGTTAGGTTTACTGAAACGGATTCGTTATTTGGCCGGGACCCAAAATTCTTGGGGCCGGATTATGAAAGCCATCCGTTTTGCTTATCAAAAGAGCGTATTTATTGACAGGGTAGAAGATTTAATCCATGCTGCGCGGCCCAGGCTGGAAAATAAGCAGGAAACTGAATTACTCTATCAAAGAGCTTTGAACAGTCTGGCTTCAACAATGAGCTACCGGGGTTTGGAGGAGGTAATCAGATCTGTTCAAGCAGAGATTTCCGAACGGCAAGCGGCCCAGAATTATCTGACCGGATCGGAATCAGCTGAGCCTTTGCGGATTGGTATTGTTGGGGAGATTTATACAATTCTTGATCCCTTTTCTTCAGCAGATATTGAAAAACAACTGGGTCTTTTGGGGGTAGAAGTCGACCGTTCAATCTATTTGTCCAGCTGGGTTGGAAAACATGTTTTTCTGGGTTTAGCCCAGGGTTACCGTTCTATGGATTCTTATCCCAAACTGGCCAAACCATATTTAGCTCATTTTGTCGGGGGGCATGGTCAGGAAACAGTGGGGTCAACGGTGAAATTTATCCAAAAAGGGTTCGACGGAATAATTCAGCTCTTACCTTTGACCTGTATGCCTGAAATTGTAGCTGCCGGAATTTTACCCCGTATCCAGGAAGATTATAATGTTCCGGTAATGAGTTTAATAGTTGATGAACATACCGGCCGGGCAGGGATCCAAACCCGTTTGGAAGCTTTTGTGGATCTCCTGGAAAGGTCACGCTGCCTTAAAGAGAAAGTTTCAAAAGAGACAGTCCCGAAAGAGACAGTTCCGCTTGGGAGGATGTGTTAAATTATGACGTATTTCCTTGGGGTTGATGTAGGTTCAGTGAGTACTAATTTAGTTCTGATTGATTCAGACAGCAGGGTAAAAGAGGCTTTGTACCTGCGGACCAAGGGTCAGCCAATGCAAACAATCCAAAATGGGATTAAAATGCTGAGATCCAGGATTGGCCTGAAGGCCCAGATCCGGGGCGTAGGAACAACCGGCAGCGCCCGTCAGCTGGCTGCTACCCTGCTGGGTGCTGATGTTATTAAAAATGAGATTACCGCTCATGCTGTTGCCGCCTCACGTCTCTATCCTGATGTCCAGACTATTATGGAAATCGGTGGTCAGGATTCGAAAATAATTATCCTCAGAGACGGGGTTGTAGTCGATTTTGCCATGAATACGGTTTGTGCCGCCGGTACAGGTTCTTTTCTGGACCAACAGGCGGCCCGCTTGGGTCTGCCGATTGAAGAATTTGCCTCCTTGGCGACGAAAGCCCTTAATCCTGTAAGAATTGCCGGACGTTGCTCTGTTTTTGCAGAATCCGATATGATCCATAAACAACAGTTAGGACATTCTTTAGCTGATATTGTTGCCGGCCTTTGCGCGGCTATGGTCCGGAATTATTTGAATAATGTCGGTAAAAATAAAAAAATTTCCGGCCCAATCCTGTTTCAGGGCGGTGTAGCGGCAAATCCTGGGATCCACAAGGCTTTTGAAACTGAATTAGAGCAAAAAGTAATAATTCCTGATTATTTTGCGGTAATGGGAGCTTTGGGGGCCGCCTATTTAGCTCAGGAAAAGGTGGGATTGAATGCCAGAAAACAAACCCGTTTCCGGGGATTGGAAATGGCTGAATATAGTTTTCAGGCCGGAAGTTTCGATTGTTCCGGATGTGCTAATAATTGTGAAGTTATCCGGATCAGCCAAAATGAAGAGATTCTGGCTTATTGGGGGGACCGTTGCGGGAAATGGACCGCTAATTTAACTAATTTTAGCGAAGAAAGCGCTAATTAGTTGAGCAAAGGTAAAATATGAGATTTGACTGAATTTTAGGATAAATGTACTATTG
>DATMXV010000023.1:0-12681 GCA_035561335.1 Desulfitobacteriaceae bacterium | reverse complement strand
GGAGTTTGCGGGGAAAGGAGCTGACATTAAGATAGGGACCGCCGCTGCTCACTCTGTAAACCCGGATGTTGACACTATGCAGGGCTTTGGTCAGGTAAACTTTTATCTTTACCGGTTCCCCGTCCCTGATATACTGCTTGTTTAAAGAAATTGAAGAATCCGCCACCAATTGGGCAGATCGCGCGGGCCTTTCCGGTTCCGGAAGAGCGTGTTTAACTGGGGCAAAATCAGCGTCAGTATGGACAAAATAGATTGTTCCCCCCGGATCGTAAACAACTAAAACCGGCAGGGAAGTAATTTTTTCAAAACCAACCTCCGTCCGGATATTACCAGCTAGATAATACATGTTCAGCTGATGGATCATGGTCAGGTCTTTATAATATTTCACCCTGGCATTTGGCGGGATTTCAATTTTCTTCATCGCCATTAGTCGTTCTCCCCTTGATAAAAAACTCCCCTGATATACTTTTCCAGTTCGCCTGATTTGACAACATAAATAAGGTTTGTGACCAGCTCCGCACTGCTCCTGTCCAGGCTTCCGGCCAGGTAGTAGGATTGATTGTCTTCCAGGAAATCCTCCGGGTCACGGACGGGAACCAGCGGGTAGCCGTCGGCTGTCATCAGAAAATTGATTTTGTAAAATTTTCCCTGATCAGCCGGATCAGGGATTCGCGTTTTCCCCCCGCTCTCCAGGATTGTCAGGCCCCCGTATTTGCTGGAATAATCATCACCTGAGCCGATATCCGAAAAATAAAAGTTTTCATTAAGAGTGCAGACATAAATATTATCATCATCATCAACGATTACAGCACAGGAACTCCCCGAAGCCAGACAGGCAGCTAGAGCTTTGCTGAGCACTTTCCCGCCGCTCTCCTCCGCCCCGGGGCAGCAATCCACACAGCTGTTTATTTTATAAACCGGGGCGACAGCGGGGGTGTCCCAGGGGGAAACCACACTCCTACGGGCTACCGCCAGGTTTTTTAGTTTGGCGGACTTTTCCACCAGCGCAAACTTTTTTGTCCGGTACTCCCCGGCATTCAGGGCCACAACTATTTTGTCGGCAACGGGGTTAATCCCGCCGATCTCCACAGTAGGCGGCTCAATATCAATGTTGGGAAAATCAACAGTGTCCGGGGCGGTTTGCTTGCTCATAATATCTCCTCTGTCCTATTTTTTTGGCCACAGCAGCTCACTCTGAAAACCTGAAATCATCCCTGCCGTGTTCAGTTTAATTAAGCGGTAACCGCAGAAGCCGTAGTCTTTGACAATCTCGTTCTTTTCTTTGTCCAGGGTATAGCCGTGGCCGGCCATCCCGGCCGAAATTGTGGAGAGAACAAGGGAATTTTTCCGGGTATTGAAATAGGCCAGATTTTCCGGAAAGGCGGAATAATCGCCTATATACCAGCGGCCGGCCCCGCCGGCCGTTGTGCATCTTATTTCCATATTCTTATGGGAATGCCCTGTAAGCGCCAGTCTTATTTTACCTTGTTCCAAATAACTGATTAATTCTTGTCTGCCGGCGGCAACCGAACTTACATCCAGCTCAAGCAGGGCCTCCAGCGAGGATTTCAGGGATTGCAGCTCTTTGATTAACTGGTCGAACTTTTCCCTGGTGTCCGGCAGCCAGGCGGCGGACAGCCGGTAGATATCATCATGGGGCCAGGAGGGGATGGAGTTAAGATAATAATCCTCGGCGTCCTGAATTATCAGGTCGGCCAGGTTGATTTTTTCCTGAATAAAGCTGATATCCTTCTCCGAGGTTGGCAGCCAGCTTCTGGAATCTTCCGGAGAGAGCGTTTTTAGTTTTGCGGTTGTAGCCGCAGTCAGCCAGGCTTCCCGCTCCATGATATCCGGCCGTCCCCAGCCCTCATATTGCGTAATCCCGTAAAGTTCCACCAGGCGGTCTTCAGGGGCGGCCTCTTCTCCCGGCTGAAGAGCGGAAGCAGGGACGGTATTTTCCTTTAATTTCAGGTCCGGGACCGCCGGGTTAAAGACCGGGTTATGCATACAGAAAATATTATAACAAGCTGCTTTCGCTGCCATTAAATTCTGCAGCCAGGTTAATTGCTCCGGGGAAAACCCTACCGACACCGGGGCCGGGCACTCCCCGCTGAATAACTGGCCTAAATAGGCAATCGCCTCCTCCAGATCATGGGTATAATCATTGAGAAAAATCTTATTATCAACCCCGCTGTTCATGAGGATAAGGTTGAGTTTATCATCCAGGGTGACGCTGAAGTCCGGGAAGGGACAGAAGTTTTCGTAATAATACTCGACAGCATTCTCGTCGGCATAGAGCACATCCCCGTAGCATTTGGCAATTAACCAGTTGCCGGCCACGTGGAGATACGGGGCTGTATCCCATAAATCATAGGGATAGTTGCCCGCTTCCCCGGTACTGATATTCAGGTCCACCGCCATATGGGAAACTGCGGCGGGATTGGGCTTGAAGTCATGATTGCCCAGGGCAATATAAAACGGGACATTTATCCCGGGATCAGTGGTCAGGATCCGGTGCAGCCGGCGCCAGTTGGCATCCTTATCGAGGACAGGTTTGAATAAATATTTCCCGTCTTTGGCGTCATAGGGCCGGTGATTGTTGGCATAGTCAACCACATCCCCGGTAATCACCACCAGATCGGGCTGCAGTTGTTTCATCCTGCCCAGGAAATCCCGCAGCCGGTCATTGGGGTTGTTATAGCCGGCGGCATCAAGAAAATAAGGTAATTCATCATAGCGTTTGGCAACATGCAGGTCGGTTATATGCGCGATCGTATATTCCGTTTGGCCTTGGGGAAAGACCCTGAGGGGGTGGGGCTTTAAATCCTGCGTATCTTTCAGTTTCAGGAGATATATCCCCGGTCCAACCTTGTCCCCAAGCTGAAGGGCAACCGTCCAAATCTTTAAATCAGCCTGGCGCAGTTTTTCCAGGAGCCCGGGATATTTGCGGTCATAGATATTCCAGATCTTACTTTTAACCAGTTCACTGTAATCATAATTGGTTTCCCAAAGCAGTTCCTCAGTCAGGCCCTGTTTAATCCCTGTTTCCAGGGGAGAATCGATGAATTGGGCTTTGTTTTTGGCGTCATCCGCCGGGGGTTGGGCGGTCCCTTGATAAAACCTGCCGGCTTCCGGGCTGAATTCTTCAACTTTCAGCACAATATATTTATCTTCATACAGCCCGGCGGGGGTATAAGTATCAGCTAAAAACGGGCGCTGCCGGTCAAGCGGTTGATGTAAAAAAAGCGAATACCGCAAATTAAGCTTGATCTCGGCGGCCGTTACTTCCTGGCCTTCAATTTCCCGGGGAACCGCCAGGTTAATTTTAAAAGCGGCCTTTTCTTTGGCTAAACTGCAGCAGGCCAGGGCAGGGGTAATGATCCTCATGCCGCCTAATACTTTGGCCGGTAAAGCATTATCATCGATGTTCAACCCTTTTACTTGTTCCAGGCCTTCAAGATACTGGCGCCATCTGGCAATTTCCTGCTTGGTCGCCGGATCAACGAGCCCGTTGATCTCGCCCTGGTAGGTGGGTTTCCCGGCCAAAGGGGTTGTGAGTTCCTGGAGCAGCGGATCAAACCTGGAGCCGCAAAGGGCTGCTTCCTGGAATTGCCGTACTGCCCGTTCCGTCCAAATGTCAAAGATACCGGGCTGCCAGAGAGTATCGAGATCTTCATTAAGGATATTTTCCGTCCCGCTCAGGGGCAGGAATTTCATCCGGGTCACCGTGAATCTTTTTAGATCTTCCTGCAGCATCCCCACATGGTATTTCCATTTAGCCTGGGCGAGGACATCATCGCCCTGCATCCCGTAAGAAAGGTCCCATTGGCTGTCCTGAAAAAAGAAATACGGCTTTCTTGCCCAGTCCTGTTCACATTTTTTGCTTATTTCCGCCGCCAGGGCCGGGCCGATGGATTCTCCGCTCCCAGGCTCAAAAACTCTTTGCTTTACGGTTTCATTATTTTTTTTCGCGGCTTCATAGCTCAGCTTTTCCGAGTAGTTCAATTCGCTGACAAAGTTTGCTACCGCCAGCTTTGTTCTTTGGTCATAATTTCCATCCAGTTTATATTTTTGCTCATTCATTTCCGCACTGTACCGGAACTTATGAAGTACGGCCTGCAAGGATTTTGTATCAACCGGCCTGTTGCCGGTATAGCGCAGGCCATTGAGCTGGATTTTCTTTTGTTTGGGGCACTGGTCTTTGATTGCACAGGTTTCATAGTTCCGGCAAGCAATATTTTCAGGGTCTGCCGCTTTTATATTTGTTTGGCCGGCACTCGTTTCCGCCGGTTCCGGGCCCGAAAGATCCAGGCCAAAGTGACTGGAGCCGTCTTTGACCATCCCGGGCGGCTGGATGTATTTTGCTTCCAGAAAATTTTTCAGTCTTTTCGCTCTCCGGGCGATATCCTTCCCGGTTAAGATACAATACTTTTTTTCCGGGCGCAAGGCTGAGGAAAGGTTAGTTAACCTTTTCACCTTAACTTCTTTGTTCTCCCCGGGCATTTCTTCTTCTTCCAACCAGGATTTTTTGGCCTCTTCTTCATCATAGTCCCTGATTTCGATAACATAGGACATATCTGTTTGGCCGTTCTCGATATACGCCTCATAAAGCAAAAAGGCAGTATCGGGCATGCTCCGGTATTTTTCAATTATTTGGTCTAATTGGGCAACTGCCTGTTCCTGCATATTCCCTCTCCTCAAGCCTGGGATTAGGCAAATTGTGTAATGGGATTAGTCCAAAATTGAGTAAAAAATCACAATTTAAAAAGGCCGCCGGAATTTCTTTTTTCCCCGCTGAGAGAAAGCTGCTTAAAACGCAAGTCTCCTTTCCCCCTGTCTTGCAGACTGAGCTTGTTTTCTTGATCCCTGCTATCTAAACGGTCCCCGCGATTTAAACAGTACCCGCGATTTAAAATTCCCTTGTCAATTAAGAAATGTTCAGGCTTATCAAACTGGTCCACAGGCAAAGTCATATCTGAACCCTGCTTTATGGCCTTAAGCTTCAAGTCCTTGCGCGGAAGTGCACAGGGCTTTTCCTTTTCTGTCAGCTTAATTTGCCTGTCTTCATTTCTCAACGGTTTAATCTTGATCCTGAGCCTGGGGGAGATTGATTTACTTCTTTCCAAGGAAATTCTTTGCACCAGGGTGCTTTTGGGTAAGATTCCTGCAGGTAAAATTCCTGCAGTTGAGGTTTTTTCCAGTGATTTATTATTCAAGCCTGATTTATTTACGGGGTTAAAAACAACAGCCCCTATATTAACATTTCCTGTTCTCTGCCTAAGTTGGTCATTCAGCTTGCTGATTTTTACTTTCTGCCTCTTAAAACTTTTGCTGGTTTTGCGCTGAGGACCGGCCTTATCAGCAACAGCCATGGGATTTTCAGCAGTCAGGAGATTTCCTTGTTTGCTGCTTTTTAGTAAAGCAGTTTTTTTATTTTCCCGGGGGGAGTTGAGTTTGCTCTTTTTCTGGAAAGTGGTTTTTTTACTTTCTTGAGGAGGATTAAGTTCAAGGCTTTTTCCTTTTTTCGCAATGATGCTTCCAGAATTAAAGCCTGAATCCTGTTCAGACTGTTTAAAACCAAATTTGGTTTTAATTTTGAATTCTCCATGCCCCAGACAGTTTCTCTGCTTAGCGGATTTCGCCTTAGCCAAGAGTTTATCGCGGACTTCTTCCACAATAACCTGGCGTTCTTTCAGATAATCGGCAAGTTCTTTTTTTACTTTTTGATAATAGTTCCCGGTATCCTCTTTTTCCAGTTCCAGGATGGCTTTGCCTATCTCACGCTCGGATCCGGCGGCAGTTCCTCCGGGAGCGGGAAAATCAAAGGAACCTGCCGGCTCAGGGCCGCCTTCCTTAGCCGGCAAGCCAGCTGTTTCTTCCTCCGCTGATTCATCTTCAAAGAGCAGCAGGGAATTAAGCAATAATTCTTCCGGGAGAATTACCCTGCTGTTTTTTTGCGCAATAACTGGAGAATCAATTTTATCTTTGGATAACATAGGCAAGACCTCGTTTTAATTTAAGGGACATACCCTAACGAAAAGTTTACCTTTGGCAGGGATGTCCCTTAATATTCAATATCAGGCTATTCAAATTAACAGGTTATTCTAAATTCTCCGAAAGCCAATCAAGTAACCGGGGGAAGAATATCAATCTTCTCCTGGG
This sequence comes from Desulfitobacteriaceae bacterium, assembly GCA_035561335.1. GTDB lineage: Bacteria > Bacillota > Desulfitobacteriia > Desulfitobacteriales > Desulfitobacteriaceae > UBA2264. The sequence continues at coordinate 6,519 of DATMXV010000023.1, read as the reverse complement.
CGGCTGTTTCGACGTTTTTCAGGTCCTGCGCTATTCTTGCTTTTTGGACTTCCATCGCATATTCCGCCTTTTTCATTTCCAGTTCCATGCCAAGCTGGATCGCCTGGGCTTTCATATCCAGTAACCTTTGCATAAAAGGATTGGGCGGCATGGGAACAAGCCTTGTCCGCAGCAGGCTTGAACCTTCGGCAGTATAGTTGTATTTACTGGAATACTTGGCGTCAACAGGCGTTGACGTAACCACGGTTTTGGAGGAATAACCCCACCATTTTGAGGTGGAAGTTGTGGTTGTGACATTACCTTTGGTTGTGTTTTCATAGCTTGATTCATAGGAAATGGTTATGGCAATTTTGACTTCAATGATTGTTTCCGCAAACTGATAAAATGTTGGCTGGAATCCGGCGCCGATCATGGAGGTTTCAATCTCATCCTCTTGGGGTGTGCCGTCAGCGGCGCTGATTGTTACCAGATCACCACTGGCGTCAACTTTGATTTTCGGGATGAAAACAGGCGCCAGGCTTTTATCTCCCATGATTTTCAAGATCTCAATACTGTTTTTATCCAGGTTATATTGACTTTGGGCGATTGCCAATCCCAAACTGGAGATCATTTGGGGAAATGGCACATCAAGCAATTGTTGACCAATACTCATTCAATTCACCTCAAAATTTAATATCGATAATGCCTGGGATTCATTCTTTATTCATCCGGTGTCGGCGACGGCGATGGCGTCGGCTCCGGTGTCGCGGGATTTAACTTTTCTGTTTCTTTCTTCATTTCTTCTTCTAATTTGCGTCTTTCCAACTCTAACTGAACTTCGGCCTTTTTCATTGTCAGGGCGAATTCCTGCTGCAGCATCTGGGCTTTCATATCAAGGATTCTCTGCATAAAAGTGTTAGGCGGTAAGGGGGTTATCTTGGTTCTTAAAAGACTGGACCCTTCCACACTGTACGAATACTTGGAAGAATATGAGGCATTGACGGAAGCGGAAAATGGTCCCCATCCGCCTGAAGCTTCCGTTGAAACCGAAGCTTCGGTTGTCTGGTTCATGGATATTGCCATTTTCACTTCAATAATTGTGTCGGTAAATTGATAAAATGTAGGCTGAAATCCTGCTCCGATCAGGGAGGTAACGATCTCGCTTTTACCGCTTGTGTCGGTTAAATCAGGTAAATAAACCGGGGCTTGCTTTTTATCACCCATAAACTTGGCGATTTTACAGCTCACCATATCTAGTTTATACTGTCCTTCAGCTATGGCACTGGCAAGTTTCAGTACCATTTCCGGAAATGGGACATTTAATAATTCTTGACCTACATCCGGCATTTTTACACCTCCGATTTTTTTGATTATGTTTTCTATATTATTATTATTTAGGAGATATTCCTTTCGGAACAGCCCTTATGGAGAACTTAACTGTGCTGAATGCATTTTCATTAACTATGTTCGGGGCAATCATAACCATTTCGTTGCTCTCATTCTTGGAGAGGGCGGTCTTTAATTCGACATCCATTTCATTAATTACATAGTTAAGGGCAGGGTTTGCCGAAGTGCTATTGTTATTAAAAGAATCAATTGCCCTGGAAAAATAAGCGGACATCTGATCGGCCGTTAAGGAAACCTTGAGCTTTTCATTGATCAGACTCAGATCCTGCATATACCGGTTTTTTTCCTGCTGTTCTTGCAGAAAGGAGTCTTTTAAGGCTGTGTAATCCCGGGCCAGGTTTTCCTTCTCCGCCGTTAAGCGGTTTAATTCAGCCCGTTTCCCTACCAGTTCAAGATCTTTGGTAATTGCTTCTTTTTTGATTGTTTCATATTTTAAGCTCAGATTTTCCACCTCGGCAATCAGGGTTTTGTCGGTTACCCCTTGTTGAGCCAGGTCTATTATCCGGGCATTGAGATTGGCAATTTCTTCATCCTTCAGGGCCAGGGAATTCATTACAGTTTTTAGTTTCCCCTCGTAAGTATTTACAAGAGAAGACTTGTCAGCTTTTAACGCCGCTATTGCCGAATCCTTCTCGCCTAATTGATTTAACAAGTTATTTTTTTCATTAAGGAGTGTTACTTTTTCCTCACTTAAGGTTTTGATCAGGATCTCCTGGTCATCTATTTTACTGCTCAAGTCTTTGCTGTCTGTCTCCAGCTCAAGCTGGGTCTTATTAATTCCGGGTATTTCAGGCATATAAATTTCCTCCAAGCATACTCCTAAATAACTGACAAATAAGCCTTTAATAACTCCCAAGTGTTTTTAACTGATAATTACATCCTCTTTCTTAAGGATTTTCAAATCAATCTTGTCCTTGAATCTGATTTCAGCACCCGCTGAAATTGATTGTTCCACAACTTGCGTGTCTTTTTCGTCAGCCGGTATTCCTTCAGAAACAGTTACCGTCTGAAGGACCAGATTTGCTTCGGCAATTGTTTTTTTAGCCTCATCCAGGGTTAAACCTGTCAGATCAGGAGCAAAAAGCACCTGTGATATTGCCGAAGGCGGAGGAACGGGCACAAATTTAAGGTTAAGCTCGCTTTGCATCGACTCATTAACCTTAAAATAGTTTTGATATTTGGCATTGACCGGACTCAGGAGAATTTTCTTGGCCGGTGCAGCCTCTTTGCCCGGAGGTGTCTCCGCGGATGAATTTTGTTCCAGGGCAACTGTATAATTCATTTTCAAATTAAAAGTAGTCTCAGGAATGGTATACCAGGTGGCCATTAACCCTGTTGCGCGGATTTCCGGATCTTCATTGATCGCTTCCTGGGTTTGAATTGCGTTCAGATCAAGGGCCTGTTGGGCTTCAGCAATTCCTTTGCCCAGATTTACGATAATTTCCGTCATCTCGTCAAAAAAAATATCCGGGGTCTCAAGATAGTCAAACTGGGCAGGCGTCGCAGAATCAGGAGCTTTTGCGGATTTCTCCAGCAGAAAATCCATGGGGTCATCATCAGGGTCATTAATAAGTTGACTTTCCAGGGATTTGGCCGCTGTCTTCCATTCTTCCAGTTCCTCAACTGCCGCCGTCCTTTTTTCCGCTTTCGGATAATTGGCATTATATGTCTTTAACATTTTCGCCAGGTAGTTGATATTGGCGCATGCAAGATCTTTCACATTTCTGATGCCAAGTTTACAAAGCAAATCGGCGTCATCCGCACTCAGACCGTCGATTCTCATTAAATCAGCTTGTTTAACCCAGTAATATATATAAATTTGGCTGACTTTCATTGCTTTGGCCAGCTTTTCCCGCGCCTCAGGGGTTGACGCTTGCTGCAGTAAGTCCGCAATTGTATGGATACCTTGTTCGGCAAGTTTCGTAACCATCTTGGCAGATATGCCTTTTATCGGCAATAATGAATCATCCATAAAAGTCCCCCATTACATTTATTGGCAAAAAAACTGAATTGCCTGCTAAATTAGCAATTCTTGGTTTGATTTACTTAAATTCTAACATTATCTTCATTTCCAAGTCAATGTGACTTTTGGCATATTATCATAAGAATCAGCATGAGTATGGGGTTTTACGGGATTCTTACTTGATATATTTGGCTGACAATTCTCTGAAATACCGGGGTCCCCGCCTGCTTCATTAAATCAAAAAATACTGTTTCCGTATTGGTTATTACTGCTCCCATATCATGCATCATTGCCGACGCATTTTCAGATCACATACATATTTTGTCTCCAACCTGCAAAATTTCAACTTCCGCCTCTGATCTTAAAGACACTTCCTGCTTAAAGAGTTCCAGTTTATTTTGCGCCTGATGCAGCGGGATGACCACCTTAGGCTGAAATGCCAGGACTGCCTTGACTGCCTCTTCAATATCCATTACATTAATCCCGCTGATAGGCAGAAAAGCAAGATCAATATCTTTCAGCTCCGCCATTTCCGGAATGAAACCTGTATCCCCGGCAAAATAAATCCTCTTTTGGGCAATCCGGATTACGTAGCCGAGGGAGTTCTGCTTGCTGGGGAACTTTTTGCCGGAATGATCCTCGTCCGGATTATAAGCAGGAAACGCCTCAATTTTTATGCCGCCGGCATCTACTATCGCCCCCTGGTTTAAGGAGACTGTCCTGTACCCGCCGCTGCCTGTGGGATCAGGATTTTCCGGGACAAAAATAATTGTCTTCTCCGCCGCTATTTTCTCCAGGGCGACAGGCTGCAGATGATCTTTATGACAATGGGAAATCAAAATCAGGTCCGCCTTATCCGCCAATTCGGCAAGCGGTATTTTCTGGCTGCTGAAATACCCTATATATCCCGGATCAAAATGGAGTATTGTATCCTGATATCTGATTTTAAACCAGGAAGCCCGGGACAGCCTGGTGATTTCCAGTTTACCGGCAAGCTTATTTCTCTTCAGAAAATCTTCCGCTTTTTTGGCAACTGATTTTCGGGGATTTTTTGTTTGGCCGGCGGCAAAACGGATGATCTTTTCCTTATCCCCAGCCAGATGATAATACTTGTCAAAACAGTCCAAGACATGCCCAAGCACAATATTTTGGCACTCAGGCGAAGGCCGGCCCTTATTCAGGTAGATATTTTTTTCCACGCCCAATAAGCGCTCAGTGATATCTTTTTCCAGTCCGGGATCTTTTAAGACGATCTTCCAGGCGTTTCCGGCCACATTGCCGGCGGTGATCATAGAATCGGAATTGAGCAGGGAAAAATATTTCTCATATATTCCGGCGAATTTATGCTCACTGCCTGCAGCCGCCAGATTGGCAATTGTGATAATCGCACCCCATTTGAGGAAATTATTAGGACTGTCCAGCATGTTGGCAATCTCCTCAAAATAAGGATCTAAAACCTCCGGGTTCCTCTCCCCGATCAGGCGGATTATCTTTTCACAATAAAATTTAACACTTCCTTTATCTGTTTCCATAAATTCCAGGAGGATGGGGATAATTCCGGGATCGGCCAGGACCCTCTCCGTAAAATTATTCACCTCCGGCTTTTTCTTCAGCGTTTCCACCAGCTCAGCGATATCTCTTTTATCCCATGGCATTTCTTAAACCCCCTTTTAATTCCGGACCTGCCTTTATTATTCTCTATAATGAATTAATAAATAACTTTGCCCAATATAGAAATTAAGAGACGCCCAAGCCTGACGTCTCTCCAATTGCTATTTTCCCCGGAAAACCGGTTTTCTTTTTTCCAGAAAGGCCCGTCTGCCCTCCCGGCAGTCTTCGCTGGTAAAAATCCGCTCGATCCAATTCCGGTAATTGCTCCTGAGCCTGAATTCCCGTTGATTTATCCCGGACATTTCCCCTAACAATTCCTTAACTGCCTGGATTGTCAACGGCGCATTGGCGGCAATTTCTCCGGCCAGGGCAAAAGCAGCCTCCTCCAGGTCCTTTTGCTCAACAACCTGATTTACCATCCCCATCGCATACGCTTCTGCAGCGGAAATTATCCTGCCACTGAAAAAGAGGTATTTAGTATTGATTAAACCGATAGTATTAACAAACCTCCCCATACCCTCCGGACTATAAATCAAGCCCAGTTTCGCCGGCGGCATCCCAAATTCAGCCTTGTGGGAACTGATACTGAGGTCACAATTAAGCATCAGGTCACAGCCCCCGCCCACAGCATAACCGTTTACCATCGCAATCACAGGCACAGGACAGGAACGGATAACGGCATAAGCCGACTCCTGGATCTGTAATTCTATTCCCGGTTTCTTTTCGATTTTTCCGATCTGGCTTATGTCAAAACCTGCACAAAAAGCCCTTTCCCCGGAACCGGTAATAATTACAGCCCGCACGTCCTTGTCGGAAGCAACATTTCCGAGCTGGCGGACCAGTTCCTCCAGCATCACCGGGGTCAGTGAATTTCCTTTCTCCGGACGGTTTAATACCAGTTTTAAGATTTGCCCTTTTCTTTCTGCCAATAATTGACTGCTCATTTATAAACCTCCCCGCTGCAATAAATTATTTCTTATCTGCATTTTTAGACTCCGGCTGTGATTAATCTCCTTAAAAATAGCCATAAACTCGTTTTCCACACTCACAAAATCCCTTTGGGAGAAGTCATGTTCCATCGCCTTGAAAGGCGGATTGTTCATGATCGGATAATACATCAGTTCCTCAAACTCATAATGGAGCAAGGTATCGTCTATATCGCCAATCAATTGGAATTCTTGCTCAGATAAATCACCCAGGCCGAACTTATCGTAGATTTTTGCCTGCAGCTTTTCTTCAATGGCATAATATTCAGGCAGATTGCGTTTTACCGGCCTGGTTAAATCAGATATATAACTTTCACTGGCATCGTGCAAAAGACAAGCGAGCTGGACCCTGGGCGAGTATCCCCGGATTTCCGCTTCTTTGCAGCAGTTGATGGAATGCTGGGCAATTGAATAAAAATGCCTGAAATGACCGTTGGCCCTGGTCATCAAGGACAGTGAATGGGCAATATCAACTATATTTATTTTTTCCTTATCCGGTTTCAGCGGATAAAATTTAATTTTGGTATGGGTCAGGATATAATCAGACATTATGTAATCCTCACTGTTTTGTTT
>DATMXV010000022.1:0-4093 GCA_035561335.1 Desulfitobacteriaceae bacterium | reverse complement strand
AAGTAACAGGCAGTATTATATTATATGAAGGCTATTGGGGAATAGGGAGATGACAAAATATGGATGCCATCCAGATATTAAGACAGCTCAAGGAAAAAGGAGTTAGATTTACTCCTCAGAGGCAAGCGATTTTAGAATATCTGCTCGGGACGGATACCCACCCTACTGCCGAAGATATTTATCAGTATGTGAAAGCCAAATTTCCTGGTGTAAGTTTGGGTACTATTTATAATACCTTAAACATGCTTAAAGAGCACAGGTATATTTTAGAATTGTCTTATGGAGACATGTCCAGCCGTTTCGATGGCAATGCCAAAAATCATTATCATGTAGTTTGCTCAGAATGCGGCAAAGTGGTTGATTTTCACCGGCCGTTAATTCAATTGGAACAGGAAGCTGAACAAAAAACGGGTTTTCAAATAATGGGGCATCGTTTGGAATTTTATGGGGTTTGTTCCGAATGCCGCAACGGGCATTTCTCCTTCAAATAAGCTGATAATTAAGGTGTGTAAATTTAGTGAACCGACCGTTTGGGCCGGTTTTTTATTTAAAATCTCCGGAGTAGTTTACATAAAGGAGTATAGAATATATGTTTCGTTTTCGGGTAATAAGCCTGATTGTTTTGCTTGCCATATTAGTGGGAGTTTTATGGTGGACCTGGAAAGTCCCGGAAGGGTTGTTTCTTCCTTCGACTCAAGAAATATCCAGCACTCAGCGCTGGAATCAGGATTTAAGCGGCACCTGGGATAAATTTTCTTCAATTCGCCAGGCCTGGTTAACAGAAGAACAACTTATTAACGGCAAAAAGCCTAAATATTCTCTGAACAGCGGCGGTCAGTTCCAACTGCCTTCGAATCAAAGTTTCAGTGTTGCTGCCAAACGTTTTCGGATTCCTGCGGAATGGAGTGCCCGAACGATCCAGTTTACGGCTAGCGGAGTTAAAGGGCATGCTACTGTTTATCTGAATGGGGAAGACAGTGTTCATCAGATTGGAGAGTTTGAGGGCAGCGGAGTTCAGGATATTATCGAAATTCCGGCAACGGCTTTTAATTATGGCGAAGATAATGTTATACTTATCCGGTTAACAGCTTCCAAGGCCCAAAGAGAAAGCCTGTTTTCTTTGACATGGCCAAGTGAAGGGCAAATAACCGGGCAAATAGGGTTACAGGCTGTGGTCGGGACTGCCTTGACCAATCCCCTTATTAACGTATCCTGGGATCAGGATAATGCTGTTGTTACGGTAACAACCCAGCTTGTGCATTACAATTTATCAGAAAACGGGCCCTGGTCGGTCAGGGGAGTTTTGTCGGATGGTTCGGCAGAAGTAGCCCAACAGTCTTTGGTGGTTGAGTCCGATGGAACGCCTAAGCAGACCGTTGTTTTGAAATTCGATACTTTGGGTGTACATCGTTGGACCAGACAAGATCCTTTTCTCTATCAATTACACTTAACTGTATCTAACTCCAAAGGTGACCAGGATGATTTAGCTTTGCCGCTTGGTTTACGTTCTCTCGCTTCAAGAGAAGGAATCTGGCAATTAAATCAGGAAACTATAGAGATTAATGGCAGTGGATTGTCTGCAGAGAAAGAAGCCCGGTTACGTAATGCCGGTGAGATTGAGTCCTATATCAAATCTCAACAGGAAAAGGGAGTTAATTTGCTCTATTTTCTTGGGACTTTTCCCGATGAACTCTGGCTGCAGGCCGCAGACCGTTTGGGTATGGGTATTTGGGTGGAATGGCCGCTCGGCATGATTCCTGCGTCCCGCTTGCCGGATCCGGGTGAATTCCGGGAACTGGTCAGTAAGGGCAGCAGGCATCCGTCGGTTTGGGCCTGGACTATTGGCAAGGAACTGGAGAATACTCCTGAAACTACAGTTTTTATTAAAGAAGCGGAAGAACTGTCATCTCCCAATTTGACCTTTGATTTAAGATTAAAAGATTTTACAATACCCCAATTTTCCAGCGAACATTCGATTTTGATTCAGGGAAATGCTCTTAAGGGTTCCTGGGGCCAGGTTAATATCAAAGAAAGTAATTCCTCCAAACCCCTGCTCTGGCCGCAGGAAAGATTAGCTTCCCAGGTTTGGGCGATCCTGCTGGTTTTCATATATTGGATGAATTTGCGAACTATTAGTTGGAATTATAAAGAGATGACAGAGAAAAGGCCTAAACGTCGTTTGCGCCGAGCCTGGTATTGGCAGGGATGGGCTTTTTTGGCGCGGGAAGGAACCCTGGCCGGGGTAATTACAGCTTGTTTCTACCGGCTGCCGAATGACTGGGGAACCTGGTTTTCTCACCTTTGGCCCGGTCTGGAATTAATCCGGAATCAATCGCCTTGGCTGATTTGGGCAGTTTTGACTCTAATCCTGATGCTGTTAAGGGTTTTGCAGGTAGGGCTTGTATCAACTCATTTGCCGGGTTCCCCCCATCCTCTCGGTTTGATTTATTGGCTGGAGCGCCGCTATTACTGGATTATTTTGGTTGTTTTGCTCTGGGTCCTTGGTCCTTTCGGGATCCCAATATATATTCCTTTGGAAACCTATTTTGTTTTAAATCTTTTGTTCTTGCCTTTAAGAATCACGGATATTCATCGTATAGGAGGGTATTATAGACTGTTTTTAGTTCTTCCCGGGGTATTGGGAATAAGTATTGCTTTTTGGGTTGTTTCCCATTGGGCCGATTGGTTTTTTCTCTGGCATAATTTTATGTAATATTTTTGGGAAAGGATGGATGAAATGCTCAAGACAAAGCATTTTCAACCCCAATTTTTAGTAACCGGTGTTGGGAGCCTGCCGCACGCTGAGGTGAGTGAAGCCCTGAAAATGATTTGGCGGAGTGCGCCATTGGCTCCGTACTGGCCGCAATTGCCCAAGACCGGGGCGGAAAGTTCTTTTGTCGGCCAATATTTAGGGGCTTTGATCAAGACAGGTATAATAGATAATTATGAAACACCAAGGTTTCAGACAGAATCACCGGATTGGTATGAACGGCTGGCGGCTTTTTATGAATTATATTTACTGGCCAGTGCCGGTGATGATGCGGCGCTTGAAGAGTTTGGCTTTAGTTCCGGGGGCGGAGAAGCGATCGAAGCTTTTTGCCGGGATCTTGAGGAAAATGGGACCCGGGAAGCAGTCCTCCTCAAAGGTCAATTAAGCGGTCCTTTAAGTCTGGGTTTTCAGATAACCGACAAGGACAGACGGGCCAGTTATTATGATGAGGTTCAAAGGGATATTTTAGTCAGATTTTTAGCCATGCACGCCCGCTGGCAGACTAAACGCCTGAGTGCTTATGGATTACCTGTATTAATGTCGATCGATGATCCGGGATTTTATGCTTACGGGGCTTCAACGCATGTTACTTTGAATAGAGAACAAATTCTGGCTGATCTGAACAGCATTGTGGAGGGTATAACTACTGAAGGCGGAATTCCCGGGGTTCATGTTTGTGCCGGAACAGACTGGACCCTTCTGTTCGACTCACAGATCCAAGTGGTTAATTTTGATGCCTATGAGTATATGACAAGTATGCTTGTCCTGGCCGGACCATTAAATAATTTTTTGGAGCGGGGCGGGATACTGTCCTGGGGTATAATTCCAACTAACAGTAAAGCCATCACTGAAAATGTGACCGTTTTAAAGCAACGTCTGGAAAACAATATTCTTGAGCTGGTCAAGCGTGGAGTTGATGAAACTCTCCTCAGGCAGCAGAGTATGATTACTCCCAGCTGTGGCCTGGGAACTTTGGATTTGGAGGTAAGCCGGCACATAGCGGACCTGATGCAGGAATTGGGGCTGATATACGAAAAGAAGTTGCCTGTTTTCAGATAATGATTTATAATTTTAAAAATGAATTAAAAATTAAGTAAATACTTAGGGGGTTCCAGATGATTAGTAAAGAAATGACAGTTGGAGAGGTTTTGCGCCTCTATCCGCAGACAGTTCCGGTTTTTCTTGATCTGGGGATGCATTGTTTAGGCTGCCCTTCTTCAACAATGGAAAGTATTGAAGGCGCAGCCCGGACTCACGGGAAGAATGTGGACAATCTGGTTGAAGAGTTAAACAAGGTCATAGTAAAAAATTAATTCTGTAAAC